>CAZEZQ010000134.1:0-4309 GCA_964516245.1 uncultured bacterium
GTAAAAATACCCAAATTATCGACGGCGCCATTATTGGCGAAAATTCATCAGTGGGGGATCACGCCATCGTTCGCGAATATTGCTATCTCGAACCTTGGACCTCGGTTGGCCACCGCTGCGTTGCTGGGCATTGCACCGAATTCGGCGGGATTATGATGGATAACGCTTACTCATTTCATTATGGCGAATATTGGGGCATCATCGGCCGCTCGGCCGATTTGGGGGCCGCTACCGTATGCGGCAATTTGCGTTTTGACGATCAAAACACCATTCATCGCATCAAAGGCCGCCGCGAGCAACCGGGTACAGGTTCTGCCAATGCCGTGTATCTCGGCGATTATACCCGCACGGGTGTCAATACAATCCTGATGCCCGGTGTGAAGGCAGGCGCTTATAGCGTTATTGGCGCGGGAGTTGTTCTTCAAGAAGATGTGCCCAACAATACGCTGCTTTACTTAAAGCAGGAACTCGAACGCAGGCCGTGGGGGCCTGAAAAATACGGCTGGTAAGTACCAAAGAGCCTCTCCAATCTCCACTCTCCACTCTCCAATATTTCCCTATTGGGTTACCACTTTCTTTTCCTGTATAATCAATTATAAAAAAATTACTTCACACCTTTTCTATATGGGGGAAAGTACAATGAACTTTCGTTCTTTTATAAAATTCAATTTCATACTTGTACCAGTATTGATAGCCATTCTATTGATTTTGATTGTACCCAATCATTCTGAAGCGCAGGGGGCTTATGGTTCGTTGGGCTACGATTTAGGACGCAATGATTATTGGGATGATTGGGATGATCATGCTTATCATGGGGGTGGATTTGGGCGGCGTTATGGATCTCACCTTTATCATCCCGGTTATCCTTATTCTGGTGATTACTATGGGCATCGTTACCCACATGATCCATATTATCGCCACAATCGGCATTACCGTCCATTCTCATTTTATAACGAACCGTATGGATTTTTCGAACCCGATTTCGACCGTGATTCCGTACACGGGTATAGTGGAGTGATCCCCTATATTCGAAAAGACCGCAAGCTGGATAAAGCAGAACAACAAACCGGACCCTATGGCCGCACTGTACTATCTGGATGGGTATATCTCAAGCACGGTGAATACAACAAAGCGCAAGAAGCGTTTGGACTGGAAGTAGAAGCCAATCCCCAATCCGGATTGCCCAAACTTGGGTATGCGCTTTCGACCGCATTGGCGGGAAATTTGGAGCGGGGTGTATGGGCAATGCACCAGGCGTTTCGCTATAATCCTGAAGCACTGATTTACTTTCCTTTCAACAACCAAATCGTCAGCAAAATTGAGGTATTGATAGATCTATACTCTAAATACAAACCGAAAGGCGATTCTCATTTTTTGCTGGCAACATTGCATTATCTGCTAAACGATAAAGAGCAAGCCAAAAAACATCTAAACAAATCTGACGAAGCAAGCGGCCCAAATGAAAGTCGCAGCAATCTGAGAAAATTGCTCGAAGAAAACTAGCCAAAGATATTTGAAATTTTCGTAACCACTAGAGACGAACAACAATTTGATTCGTTATCCAAACCGCCCCAACGGGGCATAATATGATAGCCAGGGGCATCGCCCCTGGAAAAGGAACCTTTAATACCCAAGCCCTGAAAAGGGCGAAATAAAGATATTGATCTCATTCAACTTAACAATATTATGAGAGACAATCTTTCACAATACGCACGTTAGAATCTATCATGATCAAAAGAAGAAATGAACCTCTTTTATTTACGAGGTGAAAAGGAATAATGATCGTGATTATTACAAATTGCCAGGTAGTCGTTAAAACAAAATTTGCATAGTGTGTAACGGTCAAAAAACACCAAATTTGGAAAATACTTTTCTCTTACATACAATAAAAGCATGAAGAAATATCTTAACTTTATCTTTTATTGAGGTGGTAGAAAATGTATTTTCGAACTGTTTTGAAATTAGGCTATACATTGTTTTTATCATTTATGGCGCTTCTTCTTGTTTCAATGTTTTCACAGTCCACTAAGGCGCAAGGATATCATGGATCTTTAGGATTTCATTCAGGCCATAGAGGTCATGGAGGCCATTCTGGCCACCGGTATGGGCACGGCGGTATTCATTCTGGCCACCGCTATAGGCATGGCGGTATTCATTCTGGCCACCGCTATAGGCACGGCGGTATTCATTCTGGCCGTCATTATTCCCCTCATTCTCGCCACAATTATTCCCATAGCCGGAATCCGCATCACAGTCCGTTTTCATTTTACAACCAACCTTATGGGTTTTTTGAACCCGATTTCGACCGGGATTCGGTGCGTGGGTATAGTGGTACAATTCCGCTCGCTCGCAAAAGGAGTAAAACTCACGATTATAAAAACTATGACTCACATGAAAGTCGTGGATCAGAAAATCATACCTATAGTACAAATAGTACAAAACCACAAACCCAACACTCTGGTCAAACGTATTCGTCCGGATGGGATTATTTTGCAAGTGGAGAATATGACAGAGCGCAGCAGGAGTTTGGCAGTGAGGCAGAAGCGAATCCACAAGCCGGCCTTCCCAAACTGGGATACGCTCTCTCTACAGCCTTATCGGGCAATTTAGACCGTGGCGTATGGGCGATGAACCGGGTGCTTCGATTCGGCCCGGAGGCATTGAATTTCATTCCTGCCAATACGCAAATCGTTGATAAAATTCATGTTTTGATTGATCTGTACACTCAATACAAGCCCGAAGGTGATTCTTATTTCATGCTCGCTGCACTGCATTATCTTTTGAACGACGTAGAACAGGCCAAACATTTTCTGGACAAATCTTATGATGCGGGTGGTGCAAACCAAAGCCGTGACAATCTAAACGATTTGATCGCACACAATCAAAGCAATGATCAGTATGAAGAGAAATAATAAAGATATGTTTCCCTTGAGAAGAGGCTAAACAGAAGAGGAAAATATCGCCGGCGTTAAGGAGAAAGAGGCCAAGATTGTAGGTTGGGCATAACCGCTTTCGTCTCAAAATGGATTTGTCTTTTCAGGCCAATTTCAATGGATCATTCTAAAAGAAAATGGCGAACTTTCATATCATCCACAACAATTTCCGTCTTGCCTCCACTGACTTGCGCAATGGAGAAAACCGGCATGGAGTTCGCGCTATGGTTCGTAAGAGTGAAATATTGCCATTTGTCAGTAGGAACCATATCTGCATCCATCACCAATCCAGATAAGGCTCCTTGATTTTCAGAAAAGACGGTGAATGTAATCTGCCCATTTGTCCCTTTGATTCTACGAAACGCCGCACCGGCAAAATGAGAACCGGGTGTAAGAGTGCCACGCAAAAACACACTTGCCGATTCAGCATAGGGTTTTCCATTCGCTTTTAGCGAAAGACTTCCAGGGCCGTTTGGATTGTTGGTTCGATTCAAAATATAAGGGCGTACCTGGCCAGTGGTTTGGCTGAAGTGATTGGTGATAACGTTTCCTGATAAAGCGGCATGAATATAACCATCATGGGCCGCATCGAAATGGTTTTGTGAAATCAGGCTTAGGATATGAAAATCGCCCGGGGGCTGCAATGAGGTTGGATTTTCACTGAAAACAAAAGAACTTTGCAGGTGATGGGCTGATGTGATATTTGGATTCTGGAGTGTGCATTGTACGGCTTGAGAGCCTTGATTGATGATTTGGACTGCTGGAGTGATTGTTTGGTTAATGGGATCGAAGAAAGTGAATAAATTTTGCCATTGGTTTGAATGTAAACTGTTGTTGGTAAATTGAGAATAAGAATAATTGCTTTCCCAACGGTTTCCGGTATATGCCAGAAGAAGAGAGAGATTGATGCCCTCGCGATGGGAAAGAGAACTCTCCACTGAAAACCGTCCTGGATCTGTTGTGGGATAGGTTGGGAAGACGATTTTTGTCCCCTGGCCGGGCTGCAGATTGATTTGCAGGGATTGTGAAGCCGTCTCAACCTGGGCCGGTGCGATCCCTGGGAGATCGTGCGCTTCAGCCGATTCAACCGGAATGGAAATAGCTTGTTTGGTGTTTTTATTGGATTTTTGCGAAAGGAAAATCTGCTTAAATTCATTTTGCGTTGAATTTTCCCAATTGAATTGTGTGATGCGGTAAAGCAATCCCAATTTGGGTGTCCAGTTTTCGTCATTGTCGATTAAATCCCATCCGGCAGCCTTCAATATCGTTTCCTGCCAGCTATAACCCGGTTCATCAGAAATGATCCATAATTTTTCTGGCAACTTTTTTCCGGCAAGCAAGTCATTGAAATGTACACTGGGTTTCGAGGTAGGGTT
>CAZEZQ010000134.1:4319-5984 GCA_964516245.1 uncultured bacterium
GGTAGGGTTGTAAAAATCAAACACCGGCCTGTTATAGCCCGAAAGAACCAAGATTTCATCATCGGGTTGTTTTTTGTTGAAAATTTCTTGAATCCCTTCACGCCACATGGGGGGCTCACGATAGGCGAAGTATTTGTATAAATAAGTGGACTCGTAAAATGTATACATCAGAACAATGAGAATTCCAAGCCAATGGAAAATTCTACCTTGGCGGCGAAGGGTATCCATTCCCATAGCGGCCATTAACAGGAGCGTTGGTAAAGCGATGATCAAATACCGGTTGCCTTCCAATATGATGGGTTTCCAAAGCGATACCAGAGTTGGCAGAACGATCAATAACGCCGTCGCCAAGAAAGGTATCGTTTTTAAGAAAATTCGTTTGTTTTTGAACAAATGGGGGAAGAAAATATACGTTTGGAACAAACCCACCAGCATGAGAATCAGGAACAAAATCGTAATCATATTCTGAAAAATTACCGAAAATACAATAATGCGCGAGCCGGTGATTAAGTTACGTAAAATTTTGTAAGGGGTCATCCAACCCAATTCATACTGGCCCCAAATCCAATTAAAACCGTAGCCGCTTTCGAAGCGAGAGGCCAATTGGCCCGCCAACGGCAGCAAAGCAATAAACGAGGCTAACAAAAAAATGGCGCTAAGAATCAATAAAAACGGGAGGGAAAATTTCAAAAAATCATGCTGTTTGAGGCTGACTGGATGAAAATACATTCGCATTACGCACAATCCCAATATCACAAGATCCAGCGCAACAAAAAACACGGCGTAAAAATGGGTTCCGATCAACAACGCAATCGAGAGCAGCCACATTCCAATCACGGGAACCGGTTGATTCCAATTGGATAGATTTTTTCTAGGCAAGGGAACTTTTAACACCAAGGCCAAAGCCCACAGATGCAAGATCCCTAAAAATGTTTCCATTGCATACATGCGGGTCATTTGCGAATACCACACATGCTGGCCGCTGATTGCGAGAAGAAAACAGGCAAGTAATGATGCGTAACGTGAAAGCTGAAAAGCGCGTCCCATGGCGTAGAGCAATGCCACGCTCAGCCCTCCGAATAGCGCTGAAAGCAAACGGGTTGAGAATTCAGATTCACCCAATAGGTTGACCCATTGGTGCAGAACCCAAAAATACAGAGGGGGGTGAACATCGTGGCTTAATGAATTGTAGATTTCGACCAATGAGCCGGGCCGGGCATGGTTGATGCTATGGATTTCATCATACCAATACGATTCCTGCGGCACTTGGAAAATCCGCAGAGCAAAAGCGAGCAAAAGAATTACTAGCATTGTGTAAAAAACGTTGAAAGTGTTTTTGAATTTCATCGATTTACCAGAGCAAGCCGATTCGAGTTGAGTATAGAAAAAAGTGTATATGAAATGTCAATGATGACCTATGATTCCATGACGAATAAAATATGGGTGCCAAGTGTAAATAAACACATTTCAACCTTGGCGTCCACACTATACTTGCCACTTGTCTGTTTAACAATGCAGCAAGATAGTAGTGTATTGGTGTATTCATCCAGTCAAGACCCAATGTCATTAACTTGAGATTAAATTATAACATTTTGTTTGTTGAAATTTGCACAAATAAGAGCTCGGCTCGGCGGGAGCACGCCAAGGCGCATTTTCAACCTCGCC
>CAZEZQ010000134.1:5994-9710 GCA_964516245.1 uncultured bacterium
GGAAAATTCCTTAAGGTAATGACATGGAGTCAAGACCGCCCTATGGTAGGATGCTGGTTTTGGCGGTCTTGGTATGGTCTGCATGTCAGAATGAAGTGCAGGATACACATGTCAGAATGAAGTGCAGGATACATGGGATGAGGACAACATTTAGTTTCAGGTATATTATTATCACACTTCCAAAACAACCGCTGAAACCGAGGCTGCTGGAAACTGCCATTTGCTATCTAATGGGAGTTGTTTTTCTTTCGGGGCAATTTGCTCTGGATCATTCCGCATTACTTCAAACTGCGGATCTGTGGAAATTTCAAAAACCTTACCGGATTGAATGGTCTCGCCTTGTACTGAAAAATCTGCTGGAACAGATTGATTCATGTTGGTATTTACCACATGCAAGTAAATCTGGTTACCAGTACGGCTTGCGGTTACATCCAATCCATCTGGAGCATGGATCAAATTCAAAAAGTTCTTCCCAGAATGTTGCCGGTAGAGCGACATCACTCGGGCAACCGGCATCATAAATGCGTTTCCTCCGGGGACCGGAATCATAATCGCATTCACCTGCCACCGGGTTCCGCAAAAATCCGCCGCCGTGGCGATTTTAAGTTTATCGCCATAACGTTCATGCACGTTTAACATTCGCGCGTACGAAACACCTGCTGCCCATGTAGAGAGGACTTCACAACGATTACGGCCCGGTATGGTGTAATGGCATTCGGTCAACGCCAATGGCATATTTGATTCAGAGACTTGATCGTAGTAACGCCTTATTTTGGATTCATGTTGTTTGTAACTGTTCATCAACACGTCCCAAGTTCGATCAAAATCTTTGCGGAAATTGTTAAACCGTAATTCTTCTGCCTCTGTTTCTGGATTAAACATGTGGTGGAAAGCTAAGTAATCCAAATAATCTCCAGCTTCGTCAATCATATCCGGCGCCCAGCCACCTTCTCCCCATCCTATCAATTTGATGGATGGGTCCACATTCTTCATGGCTCTGGCAAATTCGATAGTTTTTTTGATTGCCGTTGGTTTATCAAACCCCTCATCTGAATACGAGGTTTCGTTGCCAATTTGCCAAAAAGGAACATGATATGGGTTCTTGACGCCATGCTGCCTGCGTAATGAATTATCAGGATTATTGCAATAATCCACCCATTCTGCGGCTTCTTGCGCATCTCCCCATCGTCTGTCCCCCTTAATTTTCATATATTTTTTTCGACCATCGCTTTCAAAATTTACACAAATTAAAGGTGAAGCATTCACTTGATGGCAAAATGAGACAAATTCTTGTGTCCCTACCTGATTGGGTTCAACACCACCCCACAGCAGGTTTAACATTGGTTCTCGTTGATCACGTGGCCCCACGCCTTCTTTCCAACGGTAATAATCTGAAAAAATTCCGCCCCAACGGATCATCGAGGGCGACAATGCCTGCGTGGTTTCAATCACATCCCTCCGCCATTGATCTTTTTTATAATCCCAAGCCGCAGAAACCGAACCGTCTGTGGTTCCCAACGGTTCCATGAATTGCATGTACAAATGGGGTGATAGATCAAACCGCGGTGTTGGATCAATTGTGAGTGTAGAGGGATTTTTTTCTTGAGAAAAAGCTATATAGGACTGGCTGGTGAAAATAGAACCCACAGAAGCTGTTTTGATAAATTGACGGCGGGATAGTTTTTGGGACATTTCATTCTCCTTATGGCAGGATAACCAATTAAATTTAGTGGTACCAGGCTGGTTATACACAAGGTTTACTTTTTATAGCGTGTTTCTAATAACGAAAACGAAATCAGTTATGGCCTTTGCTAGCTAGTTTGTTTTTTATGCCAATGCGTTTAGGAATATTAGAAAATGGCAACTCTGCATAAAGTCAGATTATCATCTTGTTTGGGTCTTAAAAAATTTGTCACGACTCAACGCTGCAAATATTCAGTGATTGAGAAGTTCATGTCAAACGTGAAAGTCATTTTTGACCTGAAACAGTAAAGTAATGCTTTTTACAAAACGTTTCAAGTATATGAAAAGATAATGGATTCTATATAAAGAACTGATTTTTCGAATGAAATTACAATCTCCCGTTTACACATCGAAAAAAATCATCTAATGTGAAGTTGGGTTAAAGAAATTTAACACAATTCTAAAAAATCTCTAGGGAGGTAGTAATGCAAAGGATTTTTGTATGTTTTTTATTGCTCATTTTTAGTATCGGCTCATATGGACAAGAAGTTGTCTTTGAGTTGGATGTGGCAACAGAAGGTCAAGGTTTGGAAGCTTTTATTGTTAACGATGCGCCTGCGGTTGAAGGAGAAGTAACAGAACCGCCACCGGGATTTCCATCGCAGGGATTATTGCTTGGCCCTGACACTAGTGGTATCTGGCTGGATGACTTTCGAGGAACCGATTATCAAATTGATATTGTTTGGTTAGATACCGGGCAATTTTTTGATGAGACATCGGGAGATGATGCAGACGGAGTCACAACGATTCGTGGTCAAAGCACTGCAACTGACATACGCAACGCCGCAAATGCTGGATATAACGTAGAGCGGGAAAAAGATGCCGGCGGTTTTGGTCAAGGAAGTTTGAAAATAGTGAGTTTTTTTGGTGATGGAGAAACAAATACCGAGAGAGACCGGCGGCGTGTTAACGACGGTACGGTACCGGAATGGCAAGGACAAAGTTTTCGCGCTCATGGTTCTCAAATTAGCCTTGTTGCTTGGGAGCCGCCAGAAGATGGCAATGTGCCGCCTGCGACAGAGATTGATTTTAACACACCCAACAGCGTCGTATTTTGGGATGAAACATTTTCGGATGGTTATGCTGGGATAAGTTGGGCGTCGGGACTTGCAGATGTGGTGTTTTTCCGCGTCACCGATCTTTCTGGTTTGCCTGCCCCCACACCGCCGCCGCCGCCGGACGATTTTATCATCGAGGCAGAAGACGGTGTTCCATTTTCGTTTGGCTCTCAAACAGATGATATAATTAGTACAGGTGTTGATACGAAAACCGATGGTGAGCCCACTGTGATGGTAATTGCGGGCGATGGTGATCCTACCGAAGATGGAATCACGGATTTTAACTTTTCTGTGGGCGCATTGGAAGAAGAGGCAGCAGGAATATCGGATTGGGTAAATTACACTGTTACGGCAACTGCCGAACAGGCCGGTATTTATGACGTTTTCTACCGTGGCCGCAATGTT
The DNA here is from genome assembly GCA_964516245.1 of uncultured bacterium. Classification (GTDB taxonomy): domain Bacteria; phylum Hinthialibacterota; class Hinthialibacteria; order Hinthialibacterales; family Hinthialibacteraceae; genus CAZEZQ01. Next base: position 9,201 of record CAZEZQ010000134.1, read on the forward strand.
GGCCCTGGAATTGGCAGTTCCAACATCGTACTGCGGTCCAATCCAAATGATCCGGAAGGAAACCCCACCACCAGTGATGATGGCATCACCTTTTGGGATATGGAAAGCCGGCTAATGCGCCAAACCACCGCATCGGCAGGTTTACTAAAGATTAACGAAGGCGAAAATACATTATCACTCACTATGTGGGAATCTGGGTTCGCTCTCGATCAAATTCAGTTGGAACGCTCGGACGCCCAAGTCGCCTTTATCTCCAGTGGATTTCCACCAGTAGATGGTGATCATGACTTTATTTATCATCTGGAAAACACATTCGGCTTGAATGTATCCTATATTCCAATGGAACTCATTGATGGTGGAGATGCTTCGCAGCGCGCTATCTTTACGGATGGGGTTTTGGAATCTGAACAAATTCAGCTGCTTGTCATTTCAGCCACAGTTTCTTCAGGTGATCTTCTGGATCATTATTTCGGTACAGATGTGCCAATTTTGCTTTTGGAATTCGCGCTT
>CAZEZQ010000135.1:0-9708 GCA_964516245.1 uncultured bacterium
GATGGATGCACAACCGAATGCGCATGGTGGTGGCCTCATTTTTGGTGAAAGACCTGCGCATTCATTGGCTCGAAGGAGACAAGTGGTTTTGGGATACATTGGTGGATGCAGACTTGGCAAACAATACATTAGGCTGGCAGTGGACGGCGGGCTGCGGGGCAGACGCGGCGCCTTATTTCCGAATTTTTAATCCAGTCTTACAGGGCGAAAAATTTGATCCAAAAGGGGAGTATATACGCAAGTGGATCCCTGAGATCAAAGAGTTGCCCAATAAATATTTGAACAAACCCTGGGAAGCGCCCAAGAAGGTGTTGGATGAAGCAGGTGTGATGTTGGGTGAAACGTATCCCATGCCGATGGTGGATCACAAGCAAGCGAGAAACGAAGCGCTGGAGGCCTTTGAGAAGATTAAAAAGGAGAAGGGGTGATGAGTCTATAAAGAGATTCATATTCTACTTGTAATTTTTTGGTGTATAATAAAAAAGAAGATAAAAAATTCATCAACTTAAGGTTATACAGAAATGACTGGCGAAAAAGAAAAACGGATTTATCCAAGAAATCCAATTGGAATAATTGCTCTATTCGTATTTTTCATTGAGGCTATTTCGACTGTATCATTAAAATTTCTTCTTGACGCACAATCAGAATATGTAGGAATTATTGTTGGTTTCATCGTAACATTTCCATCTGTAATCGCTGTATTGTTTTTTGTCACAATTTGGTTTCGACGTGAAAGCCTATATAGTCCCGGTGATTTTCGCGAAGATATTAATTTTCTTAAGTTGATACATAAAGTAAAAGCACTTGAAATTAGACAAGAAGCAGCACAACAAGACCCAAGAGGAGATACAAACGCTGCTCTTTCAATCATTAAAAGATTAATCGAAATAAATGAATTTGATACTGCTATTCATTTAGGACAATCATTTTTGAAAGTCAAACGGTTTTCAAGTAGTTTGGAGATTTTTAATTATTTGAGAGACACAATTCCAGAAAATGATTCGTTTCACAGTAAGGCGAAGGAATATTATGCTTATAGTCTGATTGGTTTAGAAAGATTTTCAGAAGCCATTGATGAATTGCAACAACTAAATCAGAAATTCCCAAATAAATTTGGTTTTTGGCCATCGCTTGCTTTGGCTAATGCTTACATGCACATTGGTGAAGAAGAAAGATCCAAATATTGGATTGATTGTGCGAAAAATTTAAAGGATACACCAGATTTATTACCTCTCGTAAAAGATATGTACCCAAAGTTAGCAAGATGGCTGGAGAGTGAAATGAATGAACATGCGAATAGAGGTGATGAAAAATGAATGATCAACTCTTTGTTTTGGGTGATGGTGATAGCATTCGAATGAAAATAGAACGACTCCTATTTTCCGGAGAATTTGAATCACTTACAAAATTTTCAAACTCGTTGAACACAACAATCCAAAATATAGCTGATAAGGCTGTTTTCAATAATTCAGCAAAAATTATATTTGCAGGAGGTGATGATATTCTCTTTAAAATCAATGTCGAAAATTTTGACAAGAGTGTCGTTGATGAAATGATTTCTGAATTTTATTTAAAAACAGGTGTAACAATCTCATTTGGAGTGGGCTTTACTATAGAGGATGCTTATATTAATCTCCGCCGCGCTAAAGCGCGTGGAGGTAATAGAATTGTAACCGATGTCAACCTACCTACTTATCAACAAACCACTTAATAAAAATCCAGAACCCTTTAAGAAAGACCTTATAACGTGAATTATATAAGTTACTCATAGATTATCCCCAAAAGATTCAATAAATTTCAAAATTTCAAAAAGAATTTAAAAAATTAATGAGCAATCAGTTCAATAATTCCATTAAAATCCTCTTAACCGGCGCCACCGGCTACATCGGTGGCCGTTTGCTCAACCGCTTGGAAGACCAGGGGAGAACGGTGCGCTGCATCGCTCGTCGGCCTGAGTTTTTGCAAGAACGGGTGGCATCAACCACTGAACTGGTATACGGCGATGTGCTGGATGAAAAGAGTTTGCTCGAAGCATTGGATGGCGTACACACTGCCTATTATCTAGTGCATTCCATGGGCTCGCGAAAAGATTTCGAAGTGAACGATCGCGTAGGGGCCAAGAATTTCGCCAATGCCTGCAAAGAGAATGGGGTAAAGCGAATCATCTATTTGGGTGGTTTGGGCAAAAGCGGGGAAGTGCAATCCCCCCATCTGCGCAGCCGACATGAAGTGGGGCGAATATTGCGTGAATCCGGCATTCCAACATTGGAATTTCGCGCTTCGATTGTATTAGGCTCAGGGAGTTTATCTTTCGAATTAATCCGCTCGTTGGTGGACCGATTGCCTGTGATGATCACGCCGCGTTGGGTCTCCATCACTGCCCAGCCGATTTTTATCGATGATTTGCTGCATTATTTGCTCGAAGCCTTGGATATAGATTTGCCGGAAAGCCAAATCATTGAAATCGGCGGAGCCAATCAGGTGTCGTATGGTGAACTAATGCGTGAATATGGGCGGCAAGTGGGCCTTAGGCGTATGATGATCCCCGTGCCTGTATTGACACCGTATTTGTCAAGCTTATGGCTGGGGCTGGTGACACCCGTATATGCCCGGGTAGGCCGAAAACTCATCGATAGCATTCGCCATCCCACTATCGTCGAAGACGATTCCGCCAAGCAGTTGTTTCACTTTCATCCAAGAGACTATAAGCAAGCGATTCAAGACGCATTGGAGGAAGAAAATCAATCGTTTTTCAACCGCTGGTCCGATGCGCTTTCATCCGGCAATACCTACCAAAAATGGGGCGGTGTAAAGTTTGGCCGGCGGCTGGTGGATACCCGTACGGTTACCCTTGAGCGATCCCCAGAACAAGCGTTTGCTCCCATCCACCGTATTGGGGGGAACAACGGTTGGTATTACGGAAACTTCTTATGGCGTCTGCGCGCCTGGTTGGATTTGCTGATTGGCGGAGTAGGCATGCGCCGCGGGCGGCTGCATCCCGATCGAATACGGGTGGGTGATGCGGTCGATTTTTGGCGTGTGGAAGAATATCGCCCAAATTCATATGTGCGTTTTCTGGCAGAAATGAAAGTACCAGGCCGGGCGTGGTTGGAGTTTGAAGTCAAACCTACAGACACCGGCAGCCAGATTCGCCAGACAGCGATCTTTGATCCAATTGGACTGCTAGGCCCTATGTATTGGTATGCGCTCTATCCAATCCATGAGTTTGTGTTTGCCGGGATGTTGAAAGGGATCGCAAAAGCAGCGGAGAAGGAGAATTGATGAAACAAAAAGCTATTGGTGGATTGATGTTCTTCTTGTTTCTAGCGATTTGCTTCGGTGTAGCGGCATTGGGCTCAGCCTTTACAACCCCCTACATCGATAGTTGGTATTCTCAAATCAATCAGCCAAGTTGGACACCGCCGGATGCGGCGTTTCCCCCGGTGTGGAGCACGCTATTTTTTCTAATGGCGGTTTCAGCCTGGTTGGTCTGGAAAAAAACAGGATGGAAGAAAGGCCGCTGGCCGTTGGGAATCTTTTTCGTTCAGCTGGCTTTGAATGCCTGTTGGTCATTTTTATTTTTCACCATGCAATCACCGGGCAGCGCCTTGATCGAAATTGTATTTTTATGGCTGGCGATACTTTTCACTATTATTGAATTTTTCAAAGTGCGTGCGATTGCGGGATGGATAAACGTACCGTATTTAATCTGGGTAAGTTACGCGGCAGCGTTGAATTGCGCAATTTGGTGGATAAATTAAAATGATCGGCTCAATTATCTTCTCAATTGAAGTAATCAGCATAATAAACTCCCTGAGTGCTGATATTTACCTACAAATCAGAGAACAGAACTGATACCCAAATTTCTATCCCCCAGAATGTTGTGCAAACATTTGAGTCCTTTGTGTCCTTCAAGTCCTTTAATCTCCTCCAACTATTGTTTTAGAAATTTCTGGACAAAAAACTGAGAAAAGTTGATACATCTGTCAACATTTAATTTTTAGAGGAAAAAAACAATGAAATGGATTTTGCTTCTACATGCAACATCCACATTGCTTATGGTGGGGGTGATTTGGATGGTGCAGTTGGTGCATTATCCCTTGTTTTTGTATGCCAACCGGGAAACCTTTGTTGCGTTTCAAAAGGCGCATATGTTTTGGATCTCGTGGGTGGTGATTCCACCCACGCTAGTTGAATTAGCAACAGGTGCGTATTTGGTCTTCGTACTTCCAGAGAACATCCTCTATTGGATAGTACTTGTTGGAGGAATATTGGTTGTGGTAATTTGGTTTTCCACTTTTTTGTTTCAGGTTCCTAAGCATGAAATCTTATCTCAAGGATTTGATGAAATGGCCCATTCTCAATTGGTGTTAGGCAACTGGATTCGTACAATAGCGTGGAGTCTACGTGGGGTGTTGGTTGTGTGGATGTTGGTGTGGAGGATGTCCTCCTTATAAGTTAGATTTTAAATTCAAAGGAATATTAAAAGAAAAGGATTGAGGCATTATTGTTATAAGGGAATTAGTTACATATCGTCGAATGACATCTGTAAATTAATTTTTTTTTCATTATTATTAATACGTGTTTCTGTCATCCCAGTGGTTTTTGCTGCAGCACATACTTCCCCCCAATCGATAAAATATTCATCGAAAAAATCAATCGGATATCTACTTAACTTTTCTAATTCTTCACGAGTTGGAATACGTCCAAGATTTTTTGCTATTTCACGAACTTCAAGTTGTAATGTTTTTTTGGGAACAACATACTTTTGCTGTTTTACTCTCTTCACTCTGCTATTTTTGGCCTTAGGTATGTCCTTATTTTTTTCAAATGGATCTCCACCGAATTTCAGAATATTATGTCTGTCTTTGGCTTTATTATGATATTCTTTACTTATTTCAATACCTATATACTTGCGATTTAACATTTGAGCAACCAGTGTTGTAGTACCTACACCATTAAATGGGTCTAAAACAATATCCCCTTCATTTGTATAGAGAGAAATTAAGCGACTCATTAGAATAGGTGGAAGTTGACAAGGATGGTCAACACGACGAGTATTATGTTTTAGTCTATGAATGTCCCACCATATATCTGTAATAATCTCTCTATCTCGAACACCATTATTTTCCCTTCTCTTAGCACATGATGTTCTAGAACAATACCATTCCTTTAATATCATTAATGAATTTTTTTCTAAGGGATTGTGATCTTTTCTAGACAGACCAGGCAACGGTGTAGGTGAACCTTTTGAAAATGATATTAAAGAATAGTTTGCTGGCATTATTTGTCGAATGGGAAGGCTTAAACCTTCCCATGTAATCCATGAGTTAAAAACGCCTATTTCTCTTAAATGTTGGAAATGTCGTATAGCCCATAAAGGTATATTTAGAACTGTGCAAATCTTTCCGGGTTTTAGTACCCTCATCATTTCACTAAGCCATGCATCACACCACTGAAAATATTCGATAATATCTAAATCATCATCATAGCTGTGATACGTTTTTTTGATGTTATATGGGGGATCAGCAAAACAATAATCGATGCTATCTGAAGGTATTTCCCCTAATGATTTCAAGCAATCATCATTGTACAAGCGAGATTCGTCTATATTTTTAATACCAGATTTAGCATGTTTAACCATATTATATTGAAGATTAGTTTTTCTTTTTAAATTTAATTTTGAAAGGTCTACAACGTGAACTTTTTTATGAGGTTCTATTCCAAACAAATCCTGCAGTCGAGAAACAATATCTTCTGGGAATTCAGTGGGACTGAATACAATATCACGCCAAACATCACTCATTAAAGTTCCATATTCGTGATATAAATGTTTTTTTCCACCATAATCTTTTGTTGTCTTGTCACAAGCCGGACAATATGTATATGCAATCCTTGTTTTTGTATGTTTCAGACTTCCAGTGTATTTACTAAAAACTAATAGTTCACAGTGGTTTCTTGCTAGAAAACCTTCCTTTGGTATTGGAGTTTTAAACTTTATAGAAACCCATAATTGGTATTTCAAATCCTTTTGAAGCATTTGTGTTAATGTGACAGCTTCCTCCGGTAGGGATAAAAAACATAAAATCGATCCCTTTGGAAGATTGGTGACAAATTGTGAGATTCTTGTTTCAAAATCGTTTTCGAAATAACATTCTTCAACATCTTTGCATGAAGGAAATATGAGGAACCACACATCCGGATTGTTTGCCTGTTCGTTAAGAGAAGACAATTCATCTAAAGACGCTGCAGAAAAAACCTCTCTATCGAGGCGTTTTGCATTTTCACTCCAGTGTACCATTTTATTCTTCCAAACTTTTTAAGTAGTTGATTAAAAAATTTATTTCATCATTTTTGAAGGTAACTGAGCAGTCACTGAACTGCAAAATAGTGGACAACGCAGAACGTCTTTCAAAATTGCCTGCACCATCGATAATATAGGCAATTCTATGTCCATACTGATGAAGAAGCTCCAGTCTTGCCTGTGCTTGTCCGGCTTTTCTTTCTATTACGCTATTGGTGGTTACCTGGAAACTTAGTTCAATAGCACAGTATCTGCCCGCAGGAGATTCAGCAACAATATCAAAATTAATTTCAGTACGACCTTCATTCTGGCTTATTCCTGGTATTCTCTTTTTAGAAAAATCCCAGTTTGGCAATGCGTATTGCAAACGTTCTTTGACGTAATCCTCAGCCAAATATCCCATTGCATTAGATGTAGCCCCTCCCGTTATTCTACTCACCCATATATATCGTTGACGTACAAATTTATCTAATTCAGCTTTATTGCCAAGCAATGATCCAATCATGCATTTGTCTATAATCTCAGGGGGTACGCCTGGATTTGTCGAAGAAGCACCATGCATTAGCAACATTGCAATATCCTTCATTTCTTGCGAAAGAGATTTACGCACCAAAATCCCAGCTCCGTCAACACCTAATGATTTATTGTCCCACCTTCCACTACCAGTCATCTCCAAACTCTCAAGACGATATTCATATTTTTCCCCATTCCAAGAATAGTACATTCTGGCATTTTCAAAGATTTGTGGTAATTCGGTTTTGAAGCGCTTTGTTTTTTCACCCCCGATATCAGACAAAACCATCAAATGTTTCAGAAAAAGATTCGCGGGCATTCCTTTCGTATTTATTAATGTTTCTTGCCAGATAGTTGGAGAAGAATCTGCAACATGAAGGATGCTGATAAACTTGTTTTGAGTCTCAATCAGCATTGGGATTATACTACTCTTTTGTTCTTTTTCAGCAAATTGGGCAGGCCAAAAGAGTAATGCGCCTTCTTTCAGATTCTCTAATGAACGTGGTTTCGAAAAATCCATTAAACTGACCTTTAATCAAATAAATTAAATCTTTCAACCACGTACTAAACCATCAATGAAAATATAAATCAATATGTTATATTTCATCCATGAAGAAAAATGTTTACTCTCTCTAAAAGCATAAGATTTGTATTATCTAATATAGCATTAAACTAATGTTCAGTGAAGAGTTTTTTTTCAATTACCTAAAACGGATCTTCCAACCCCAAAACCAAGATAACTTAATGATAATCAGAGGGATAGAGGAGTTTTTATGTTGAAAGTGTAGCCACTACAAAATTGAATATTTTTTATTTTTACCCTTTACATACTATGAAAATACGCTATGATAGTAGCCACTATGTACGTTGACACTTGCCACTATACCCAAAAGGGAAAACCACGCACTCGGACTTTGCTGCGCACGTCCTATCGCGAGCAAGGGAAGGTGAAACATAAAACCATTGCCAATATCTCCCACTGCTCGCCCGAAGAAATCCAAGCCATCCGTTTGGCTCTCCAACACAAACACCAACTCAGCATGTTGTCCGAGTATCTGGATTCACCCGTGACTACCCAGCAAGGTCTCGCCGTGGGAGCCGTCTACGCCTTGCAAACGGTCGCCAAGCGGCTCGGCCTGGTTCAAGCCCTGGGGCGCAAACGCGAAAGTGGGCTGGCCCTCTGGCTCATCCTGGCGCGACTCATTGACCAGGGCTCTCGTTTGTCCGCCGTCCGGCTGGCAACCCAACATGCCGCCTGCGATGTATTGGGACTGGATGCGTTCAATGAAGACGACCTATACGCCACCTTAGATTGGCTGGATCAGCAGCAAGAGACCATTGAAAACCGCTTGTATTCGTTGGCGAAGCCAGGAAAGACCCCCCAATTGTTCCTGTATGATGTGACCAGCAGTTATTTCGAGGGCTTGCAAAACGAAATGGCCGACTACGGGTATGATCGGGACGGCAAAAAAGGCAAGAAGCAAATCGTCATCGGATTGTTGACCGATTCTGACGGCGACCCGGTTTCGGTGCAAGTCTATCGCGGAAACACGGCCGACCCCACCACCTTTGGTGATCAAGTCAAGAAAGTCCAAGACCGGTTCGGTGGAACCTCCGTGACCCTGGTCGGCGACCGGGGGATGATCAAAACCAAGCAGATCAACAATCTGCCGGAACAGTTTCATTATGTCACTGCCATTACCAAACCGCAAATCAAAACCTTGTTGAAGAAGGGCACTCTGCAGATGGAGTTGTTTGATGAAACGGTTTGTGAGGTGGACAGTGACAAAGGACGGTACGTGTTGCGGCGCAATCCGGTACGTGTGGAAGAACTCGCAGCCCAGCGCGAGAACAAGCGCAAGACGGTTCAAAAACGAGTCGATGAGCAAAACGCTTATCTTCGAGATCATCCCCGCGCTAAGGAATCGACCGCGCTCGGGAAGGTGCGACAAAAAATTCGCCGATTGAAATTGGCCAAGTGGCTGAGCGCAGAAGCCACGGACCGGCTGATTACCTTACACGTGGATGAGGACGCCCTCCAGGAACATACACGCTTGGATGGATGCTATGTGATTAAGACCGATGTCACATCCGACGAAGCCTCGGCGCAAGTGATTCATGATCGGTATAAGGATTTGGCGGAGGTGGAATCCGCCTTTCGTACCATGAAAACAGGACTCTTGGAAACCCGACCCCACTACGTGCGGAAGGAGAGTCGTACCCGCGGTCATGTATTTGGAGTCATGTTGGCCTATAAATTGGTTCGCTATCTGAAAGAAGCCTGGAAAGCATTCGACCTGACCGTGGAGGAAGGGATAAAAGAATTGAGTTCCATTGATGCCACTGAAGTGATCATGGGCTCGACTCGTTTTCAAACCGTTCCCCAACCCAGACCCACTGGTCAGCAATTATTGCAAGCCATTGAAGTCGTACTCCCCGAAGCCCTTCCCTCACGAGGCATCACTGTAGCCACCAGAAAAACTTTGACCCCCAGAACGTAAGTTCCTTTTGTTTCGTTGGTTATGCTATGTTTTGCTCGATACTTCTTACGGAAGATCCGTTTCAATGTGACTTCGACTTGATTGTTTATGTTTTGGATCAAATGGTTAATCACCTCATTGGCGATTTTTCCGGCTTGGGGAGAGATTCTATTGGACTCCAATTGAATGCGCCCGTGAAAACGCTTCATCTTTGGTGGTTGAGGGACTGGTTGCTCTTCATCCTGCTGTCCATTTGTTATTGCGGAGGTTGTGGGGGAAGTTTTTTTGGTGCCTTTGGTATTGTTTCCCTCAACAGACTCAGTCGGCTTTGTATCTTCCAACTGCTGCATGGCGATTTTGGGTTTTACTTTAACGCTACGGCGGGTGTCAGCCTTCCAACGCCCAATTCAC
>CAZEZQ010000136.1:0-4301 GCA_964516245.1 uncultured bacterium
CCTTCATCCCTGAATCACGCGGACACCATGCCGAGTGGATTCACGCCTGCAAAACTGGTGACCCCACCACCTGCAATTTCGACTATGCCGGCTGGCTGACCGAAGCCAACCACTTGGGCAATATCGCATTTCGTATGGGCAAGAAATTGGAGTGGGATGCAAAGCAGATGAAAGCGACAAACGCCCCGGAAGCAGATCCATTGATCAAGCGTGATTATCGCGATGGGTGGAAGTTGGTGTAGGATTGGAAGCCGTGAAGTCTCCCCCAAGTTGGGGGATTTCAGTGGGAGGGCGATTTCAGTGGGAGGGCGAATCTCCTGATGAGCCGCTTAAACAAGAAACCGGCTCGGCGGGAGCCTCGCCCTCCCGTTTAAGTATATTCCATTGGTTGAGCATTGTGTATATTTCAGCAAACGTAATCAAATCATAATTTTTCCATCATATATTTCTTCCATCTTTGTTTTTTCCCTAAAACCGTTCCAACCAATCAAGGAGAGCAAACATGCGGATTCTTTTTTCTTTATGGATTGCCCTACTATTCTCAAGCGTATCTTTCGCGAATGAAAATCAACAAAACTGGCCGCACTGGCGGGGACCGCAGGTCAACGGCTATGCTCCCAACAGTACTCCTCCGATCGAATGGAGTGAAAATAAAAACATCAAGTGGAAGATCGAATTGCCGGGCGAAGGCAGCGCCACTCCCATCATTTGGGGCAACAAAATGTTTGTTGTGGCGGCGAAAAAAACTGATAGACAAGCCGAATCGATCAATACAGCATCATCTGGCAATGGCCGCTTCAGCCGAATGACGATCCCCACCCCCAAACATTACTATCAGTTCATCGTGCTGTGTATCGACAAAAACACCGGTGATATCATCTGGCAAGATGTGGCTACCGAAGAAATTCCGCACGAGAGCCACCACCTTACCGGATCGTATGCCGCAGGGTCGCCTTTTACCGATGGCAAACATTTGTATGTTACGTTCGGCTCGTATGGTTTTTATTGTTACGACTTGGATGGCAGCCAAAAATGGAAAACCGACTTGGGTGATTTGCATTCACGGCGCTCGTTTGGTGAGGGCGCCTCTGTTGTCGTGCATGATGATTCTCTCATCGTCAATTGGGATAATGAAATCGAGTCGTACTATTACTGTTTGGATGCCACCACCGGCGATGTCAATTGGAAAGTGGCCCGCGATGAGAAAACCACTTGGAGCACCCCACTCATCACTGAATACAACGGCGTCACCCAAGTGATCACCAATGGAACCACGCGAGTGCGCAGTTACAATATTAAAAACGGCGATTTGATATGGGAATGCGGCGGGCAAACCACCAACCCTATCCCCTGCCCGGTTCGTTATGAAGATTCGGTAATCTGTATGAGCGGCTGGCACGGTGGGGCGTTGTATGCCATACCCTTGGACGCCCAAGGAGACATTACCGACACAGACAAAATCTTATGGAGCCGTACTGACTACATTACTCCCTACGTTCCATCTCCCCTGTTGTATGACGGCCAATTGTATTTCCTCAAAAACAGAGACCCCATTTTAACCAGCGTATACGCCAAAGATGGATCGACCGCGATCAACACCACCCGGCTGCCGGTGCGTGGTGCGGTCTACGCTTCTCCCTTAGGTGCGGATGGCCGGGTCTATATCTGCACGCGTGAAGGCGAGACCGTTGTATTCAAGCACGCTTCAACGTTTGAAGTGTTGGCAACCAACAAACTCGATGAAGTCTTCGCCGCCTCTCCTGTGGCGGTTGGCAGCAAACTCTTCCTACGCGGGAAAAAGCATTTGTATTGTGTTGAAGAATAGCGACAATTTCATTATTACACCTGAGTGGCAAGGGTATGACGCGCCGTGGCGTGCTCCCGCCGAGACACATGCTTTTAGATTCTTGCGCATGAATTATGAAAATTTATCTCTCAGATTTTCAAGTTAAATTAAATCAATGGGTAATGAGTTCATGGGGAGGGCGAGGCTCCCGCCGAGACTCGGTTGGTGAATCGAAGGTAGTGGGTGGAACCGGCTCATCAGGAGATTCGCCCTCCCAATGGAAATTGATTTTGCAAAATTTCAAATATCTTTGGATAGGAGCTTATGCGAACATAATTTTGAGGTTCGATATAGAGAGGAATAATGGAAGTACTCCCTTTTCCCACAAAAGCCATGTACAATATATTTTGGAATATGGAAGTATCATATTGTGTACGGAAAAAAATGAAAATTATAAAACCACCCAAGAAAGGAGGTCTTCACACAATGGTAGATGTCATCAATGTACACGATTTGCCGGAAGAAGATGTGAAGCGGGTTCAGGATTATGTTGAGATGCTTCGGGATAAAGGCAAGAAGAACCATCACGAAGAAGCGGAAACTATTGAGTTTGGTGAATGGCCATTAGGTGTGAAAGGAACTCTCACTCGAAGCGAACTCTATGAAGACCGCTGATACAATTCTACTAGACACCAACATTTTGGTATATGCTGCCGATGTGAACTCTCCATATCAAGAGGGAGCCAAAGCGTTGCGCAACAAAGGTCTGCGCGGCGAACTTTCCTTATGCATCGCTCCTCAAATCATTGTTGAATTCTACGCAATCATCACCGACTCCAAACGTGTCAATAATCCTCTTGATCCTAAAAAAGCAAAAAGAGAAATTGAAAAGTATGTTAATTCCAATAACATCAAAAAAATCTTTTCTTCTCCCCGTGTCATTGACATCATGATGGATTTACTTGAAAAGCATCCTGTAAGCAAACAGAAAATTCACGATTTGCATTTGGTTGCCACCATGCTCACAAACGGTATCACCCGTCTGTACACATTCAACAGTAAAGATTTCGAACCCTACCATGAAATCGAAGTGTTAACACCATAACAGATAACAGCTTTCTTATATATCAACTCGGCTCCGCAGGAGTACGCCTAGGCGCATTTTCAACACCGCCTTCCCAAAACCTACTTCCTCACCATAGTTTGAGAGCGTAGATACGCGGTTATAAACTCGTTCAAATATCCATCCATCACCGCTTGGATGTTGCCCACTTCGACATTGGTGCGGTGATCTTTGACCATGTTGTAGGGATGGAAGACATACGAGCGGATTTGGTTGCCCCAGGCGATGTCCCGTTTTTCACCTGAGATTTCGCCGATCTTTTCCGCCTGTTCTTCCTGCATGATCTCATAGAGTTTGGCGTACAGCAGCTTCATGGCGGTGGCGCGGTTTTGGTGTTGGGAACGCTCGTTTTGGCATGCGACCACTATGCCAGTGGGGAGATGGGTGATGCGAATCGCCGAATCGGTCACGTTCACGTGCTGGCCGCCCGCGCCCGAGGCGCGAAAGGTATCTACCCGCAGGTCTTTGTCTTCAATTTCCACCGTTAGTTCTTCGTCAAATTCGGGCATCACATGCACCGCGGCGAACGAGGTGTGCCGGCGCTTGTTGGCATCGAAGGGAGAGATGCGCACCAGCCGGTGAATGCCGGTTTCGGCGCGCAAATAGCCGTAGGCATACTCACCCTTGACTTGAATAGTAACATTCTTAATGCCCGCTTCTTCCCCTTCCTGGTAATCCACCATGTTGGATTTCCAGCCGCGGCGCTCGATGTAGCGCAAATACATCCGCATCAGCATCGCCGCCCAGTCGCACGATTCAGTGCCCCCGGCGCCGGGGTGAATGTTGATAAAGCAATCCGACGCATCGTGCTCGCCGCTGAGAGTGCAACGTAAATCGAAATCGTCGAGTTCTTTTTTCAGTTCGTTGTATTCGGTCTGATATTCTTCCCAGGGGATATCGTCTTCATCTTCGGCCATCTCAATCAGCTCTTTGAGCTCTTGCAGGCGCGTGTGGAGAGATTTGTAGGGTTTGATCAGGTCGTTGAGATACTTAATGCGCTTGCCGTGTTCCTGCGCTTCTTGGGGATTGTCCCAAAACCCGGGTTGGTTCATCTCGTCTTCCAGACGGTCGATTTCTTCCTGCTTGCCGTCCAGGTCAAAGATACCTCCCAAGCTCTTCGAGGTGTACCAGCGATTCATTTACCGATTGCTGCAGTTCTTCTAACATACCAATTTCCTTTATTATTATGGATTGATCTGAGATTCATGGTAATTTCAAATCCCCTCGGCTCAAGGGATGAATTGCACTAAATGCAATATCATTATATTATACAAAATAACCCCATTAAATGAATACACATCTTTGGAGCGCAGGCGTCCCCGCCTGCAACTGTATACAAAACAGGCAATACGCCTGCAACTTGATACAATGCAGTCGATATGCCTGCAACTT
>CAZEZQ010000136.1:4401-9702 GCA_964516245.1 uncultured bacterium
GATACAATGCAGAAATACTTCTGCAACTACCCATAAAGCAGGCGGGGACGCCTGCAACTTGATACAATGCAGGCAATACGCCTGCAACTTGATACAATGCAGTCGATATGCCTGCAACTGTATACAAAACAGGCAATACGCCTGCAACTTGATACAATGCAGAAATACTTCTGCAACTACCCATAAAGCAGGCGGGGACGCCTGCGCTCCAAAAAAGATTTTTTTATGAAATCAAATGCGTGAGGAGTGATCGGCTTTGCATATTTATCCGGTGATTATTAAGGGGATATCCCCACCAATCCACTGTCTGCTTGCCCGTCCCACCGAAGAATTCCGCTGCCTGCCCACGGTGATCTATTATCACGGTTTGAACGGAACCCGAAATCAGATCTTTCAAGAGCGGTACAAAGAATTTGCGCGAGTGATTCAAAAGTTGAATTGCAATCTTCTCTCAGTCGACCTGCGTTGCCATGGCAATCGCCGGGAAAAAAGAGAACACCCTGCAGTCGACAGCATCATGGCTGCCATGAAAGAACCGGAAAAAAATCCCTTTGACGGTTCCATTGCCGACAACAAGCGTATCGTGCAATTTCTAATCGAAAAAAGCATCGCCCCACGAGGTGAGATTGCCGTAGCGGGAATGTCCTGGGGGGCGGTGCACGCTCTATACGCCATGCAGCACGAGAGTTCTGTGCAATGCGGCATCACCCTGCTGCCGGTGGGGCGCATTTCGAGCATGGTTGAGTTTCGTCCACTCAGAAAAAATTCACTCCTGAATCAATATGAACCGATGAATTACATCACCCGCATCGCCCCCAAACCGCTTCTCATGGTTCCCGCTGACCAAGACCATCGTGTTAATCCCCAATACGCCAGTGAATTGTTCGAAAAGTTACGCCCATCCTATCAAAAAGCCGAGGCAGAAGACAACCTGGCCTACCGTATGTTATTGGGCGTTCGCCATACCTATGATTCGCGCATGACGGCAATGGCGGAAGAATGGTTGAAGACCCAATGGCTCTCAAAAATCATCAAACGCAAAAAAGAATTGGGTGAAAACTGAGCCACCCCATGAGTAAGTCTTTAGAAGCCTGACCAAATAAAATTGAAATTCAGACGGGTGCCAAGGGTAGGCGTTGTTTGCCTACCCTTGGCTTCCTGGTCTCCGTGCAGCGACGTGGAAAGATAAAAAAAACAACTTCAACATCCCAGGATGAAAATCCTGGGATGTTATTTTGCAGCCCGCCACGCTGGTTAAGGCTAAACATAAGGCAAATATTCGCTTGACAAACAAACCGGTTGATTCTATCTTCATGATTCAGATATTGAATTTTGAAAGCGAGATTTTCCATGCCGGTTTCAGAGTCGAAACTGTTAACACCATCCAATGCAAGATGGCCTATGGATCGCAGGCTGGAAGAAGATTTGGGCTATTGGAAAATAGCCTATCTGAAACCCCGCAACGAAAAAGTTTTGGCTTCAGAATGCGAACGCCTGGGCATCGGGTATTATCTGCCGCTTTTTACAAAAGTTTCACGCCGCAGAGACAACGGCAAACCCCGCAAAAGCGTTCTCCCCCTTTTTTCCGGCTATTTCCCCTTTGTCGACCGCGATGAAGCCCGCATACGGATCGCGCAAACCAATCGCATCGTCAATTTCATCTCCATATCAGATCAAGAACAATTCGTAAACGATCTCACCCAAGTATGGCAGGCACTGCAGTCGGGGGCGGATATTGTTCCTGTGCAAACATTTCACCAAGGCCAGAAAGTCAGAGTGTGCGAGGGACCCTTGCAGGGCGTAATTGGAACCGTCGAAGATACTTTGGAAAACCGCCGTCTGTTGCTCACCGTCGAAGAGTTCCGTATGTCAGTCAGTGTGCAGTTGGATCAGGAGGCAGTCGAGGTGCTACATTGAGTCAAGACAAAGGCATCAACCAATCCGAGCAAACCCATGAAGAAAATGTGGTGATGGACCGTGACGATCAAATGATCCTGTCGCTCCTCACCGCAATCGACGAAGAACCCAATACCACCCAAAAAGACCTCTCCACCCAAATGGGAGTGGCGGTGGGGATGATCAACTCGTATCTGAAACGGGTGATCTACAAAGGCTATGTAAAAACCAAACAACTCGAACGCCGACGCCTGCGCTATCTTCTCACCCCGAAAGGCATTCGCGAAAAAACCCGTTTGACCTATGAATTTTTACAATATTCATATCAATATATCCGCAAAGTTCGCAGCCAGGTTCATGAAGTGATGAATCCCTATGTGCGGCAGCAGAAAACCCGAGTAATTTTTTGGGGCAGCGGCGAAGTGGCCGAACTGGCCTACATTGCCAGCCGTGAGATGGGCCTGCAACTGATGGCCATTGTTGACCCCAAAAACGCCGGCAAACGCTGCGTTGACAAAACAGTGTTGGATACTAGTGAACTAGGCGATGATTGCAAAGCCGATGTGCTCTTGGTGTTGGCCCCCCCTCCCAAAGACCAAACCAGCAAAAAACAAATCGAAGAATTCGCCAAGCAGCACAATCTTGACAGCCTTTATGTTTTATGATGGGAGCAGCCTCATGCGCATGACCACAACCAAACTCATTGCCTTGCGCCTGTTTATGATCACCCTGGGCCGCTGGGGCTGGCTGGCCGAACGGTTTAAGCGGTTGATGGTCTATTTAACCATTCAACGCAAGGGCAAGAAAAAATATGTAGCCACCTCCCGCTTCTTCACCTGGGATCAGCTGGATTCAGACTCAGATAACCATTAACTTAATCGGGAGGGCGAGGCTCCCGCCGAGCCGGATTGATTGAACACCTTTGATGCTCTTCAATTGTTATGCGTGCGGGTGCCAAGGGTAAAATGTTGTTTGTTTTACCCCGCCACGGCGCGTCATGACCTTGAACAATACCTTCTGTATTCTTCCCGTTGGTGAGGGAGAACGGCTTGTTTATTACATTCAATTTGCTTATGCGGCATCATATCGGAATCGTGAGTCTTTCGATCAGCCCGGCTCGGCAGGAGCCTCGCCCTATAATCACTGCAGGCAGGCAGGATGCCCACAAAGGCGCGTCCATGACCTGTATCACAAGTAGCTGATTCCGCCCCGTTGAGGGCTTTTGATTGTATCGATTTCCACCATCCAAGCCTCAAAACACTGAAGCCGTTATCCTGGCCATCTTAAAAAATTCATGCAATCAGTAGTTTGAAATTCTAATATTATATTCCTAAAAATTTAAAAAAGCATTCAGCTTTACTTTGTACAACCTAAGTTGTACAATCGCCTTATGAAAGAATATATCGCTTATCGTGGTCGAGTGTTCCAAATTGAATGGTATTTCGACACCAATGGTAAAAGTCAGGCATTGGAATATGCAGAGAAACTCTCTCTTAGCGATAAAGCCAAGTTGGAAAATTTATTACGCTTGATGGGCAATATGGGTAGGATTCGAAACCCTTCAAAATTTCGCCCTGAAGGAGATCAGATATTTGCATTGAAACCTCAGCCGCACCGGTTTTTATGTTTCTTTTTTGAAGGTGGCAAAATGATCATCACCAATGGGTTCATCAAAAAACAGAATCAACTCCCCAAGAAAGAGAAAGAACGCGCTTTGCGCTATATGAATGATTACAAACAACGTGTTCAAGAGGGAACTTATTATGAACAAGAAGAAGAATCCTCAGACTACAATTGATCGCTGGCGTTTGGAGCCTGAGTTTCGCCAGGAAGCCGATCAAGAATATCGTGAACTGGTATTGTCTGAACTGCTGTTGGCGCTCATGGATGAAGACGATAAATCAGTTCGCCAATTGGCCAAAGAAGCGGGAATCTCATCCACGGCTATACAAAAAATTCGCTCCGGAAAATCACAAGACATGCGACTGAGCAATTTTATTCATGTCGTGAAAGCCTGCGGCTACAACATCATTCTTGAAAAAGACGGCCACCAAATCCCCTTCATCTCATCATGACCCCAGTTGCAATGTTCCATCTTCAGTATACTGATAACTAATATTGTCCAAATCCGGCGGATTCAACGCCGCTTTGATCGATGCAGGATTGGGATTGCACAAAGCCGAGGGCGGCAGGCCTTTGTTCTTGAACGTGTTATAGGGCGAATCGACATCAAAATCGTCGCGTGTGAGATTGCGTTCCCAATCTTGAATGGCGAAATGAATCGTACTTTTCGCTTCCAGCGGCAAATCCTGCTTGAGACGGTTTACGAGAACTGCAGCGATCTGGGGTTTATCTCCTTCGTTTTTCGCTTCTTTTTCGACGATCGAGGCCAACACGATTACATTGTGTACCTGCCGGGGTTGGGCCACTTCGGGGTCTTTCCACCACAAATCCTCAATCTCTTCGGTTTCTTCAATCAACTGGTTCCATATCTCATTGAATTTTCTCGATATCCGCATGGCCATGCGACGGGGTTCGTTGTCGCGCACCGAGTAATAGGTGGCCGGCATCAGCATGCCTTCTATAGCCGGGTTAGCGTCGTTGGGTGGGGTGACCACCACAAATTCAAACATGGCGAACTCTTGCATCGCATTGAAAAATTCCTGCTCGGTGCAAACACCGATCCGGTCGATCATTTCCGCCACATCGAATTGGGTCATCCCCCCTTTAATCACAATTTCATGGCGATACAGATTGCCTTTCGCAATCGTATCCAGCACATCATAGCGGGTTTGATCGCCGGTAAACACATATTCACCCCCACGGATGTCGCCGGTGATGCCGCGCAGGTCGGCGAGAATCCAATAACAAGTGCCTTCATCCAGAATGCCGTTTTCAATCAAACGGCTCTCGATTCGCTCTGCAGATTCATCGCTGGCGATCTCCATTTGAATCCGGCTGTCTACGGTTCCCCACGTGCTGTTCCAATACCAATACGAATAGAGCACGTTCACTCCGGTCAACACAATCAATATGGCAATAACAGTCAAAACGGTTTTTTTGGTGTTCATAATTCACCCCAACTACCAGTTTTCTCTTGAGTTATAGTATTAATGAAAGTATACCATTATTGCACGATTGAAAACAAGAAAAATAGCCCACCCAATTGGATTTACAAAAATTTTACAATTCAATGTTATTAACTTATGATCATATTGGGTATTGAATAGGGAGGGCGAATTCGCCGCTTGAACGAGAAACCGACTCGGCAGGAGCCTCGCCCTCAAAGCAAAATTCTTTAATTTAATGACATTGGGCTGATCTTCACCCACAAAATGTGAACTTTGGAGTTCCCCCCTTATTAAGGGGGGGTAGGGGGGATCTGGCTTTTCTCATTCCGCCGAA
>CAZEZQ010000137.1:0-1450 GCA_964516245.1 uncultured bacterium
AGAATTTATCCCGTATCCCTTAACCCTCCCCTAACCCCTCCCAATCTTGGGAGGGGAATTACATTACTTCACTGACTTATTACGAAAAAAGAAAGCAATATTTATTCTAATGCTTCAGAACTTATATACTTCTCTTTTCTCATCAAAATTGTTTCATTCACAGCATAGTGAAAAAGTACCAATTCGAGGTGTTTTCTCACTGGTTTCATTTCTTTTATTGATCGCAGCATCTATATATTATCTGGGAAATTTAAATTCAATCGGGACCCAAATCATCTCTATCTACAATCCCGATAAAAACCAATTGGTATTAGAAGAAAATTATTTCGTCTGGTCCCAAGAAAATCAAGCACCAGATACATTCCCACAAATCAAACAAGACTCAACAACAAAAGACTCCATTTTGGTGAAACGTTCAGCGCAAGATGTCCCCTCTGGATTTGGTTTTTTCCTCTCGGAAAATAGTTTTACTTCTGACTCGGACAAGGTGATTATTCAAGTCAAAAACGAAGGGAACGCTGTTAATTTTGAAGTCACCTTGCAAGAAACAGGAAACCAAGCAGAAGAATGGAATGAAAGACTATCACTGAATCAAAATACATGGCAAACAATTAGCATTCCCCTCTCATCCTTGAAAAAAAATCCCTATTATCAACCCGGTGAAGAACCTGGAAACAATAAATTAGAGCTAAACAAAATTGAACAAATCAATTTTGTTTTCCCGGCATCAGAAGAGGTGAAAATTCGTTTGGGTGAGATTCAAATTCTCAAACAAGATTTTTCGTGGAGTTTATTTTGTATAATCATCTTGTTTTTTCTGTGGTGGCTGATACTCTGCTCATTCCAGGAAGCGGGAACTTTTTTTGATTTGAATCTTGAAACCTGTGCCGCTTGGGCAAAATTGATTGCATGTCAAATCATTGTGGTGTTTCAAATTCAAGAGACCCATGTTCACACAACCGCAATCGAATCCACATTCTCACCGGTAATACTTTTCATTGTTTATTCAATAATCAAAAAAACATTGTCATATAGCCTGAATCCAACTGAAAGCCAAAAGAATGTTATAGATTATAGTTCTCCATGGGCAGTATTTGGCGCCTTGTACTTGATTTATCCCGGAAACCATCTGTTGCCATTGCTATTTACAATCGAAAGTTACTCGCTTATAGCATCCATCAATTGGAAACATTTAACGGTGGGGTGTTTTAGTTTAATATTCATTTCTTATTTGTTTGCATTCTTTATTCACCCGTCTTATTATCTTGCCCCTCTTTTTCTCTCTTGGTTTCTCTTTCTTGGTTTTATCGGTTTCTCAATCTACTATCATTCGATATCGAATCATTTATTGATCGAACGGCTTCAATCTCAACAATATCTTTTGGAAAGAGAAAGATTGGAGCTTACAGGCTTCTACCAATCTTCGATTGAAAACATGTCGGATGGATAT
>CAZEZQ010000137.1:1460-9639 GCA_964516245.1 uncultured bacterium
ATACACTTCGGTGCGTCAAATCCAATCCATCCGCCTTGAATATCCTGAAAGTTCGCGACTGCGATATCACAAACCAGCCAATCGGTTCCCTATTTCCTTCAACCAATGAATATGATTTTCAAGATCTCGGCACACAAGCCATTAAAAACCAAAAAAATTATTCGTTTTCCAATTATTGCATACGCTTAGGCAAAAGAAAAAATCATTTGGAAGGTGTGGTCTATCCAGTCGGGGATGGAGTTGTGATTCAATTTCGTGACGTGTTGGCGCAGAAAATTTTGGACGAACAATTGCTGCATGCCCAAAAAATCGAGGCCGTCGGCCAATTGATTCGGGGGGTGGCTCACAATTTGAATAATCTGATGACCGGTGTGATAGGAAACTTGTCTCTGGCCAAATCCAAAGCCGATGATCCCAGCCGAAAATACATAGACAAAGCCATGGAAGCGTCCCATCGTTCCGCCTCAGTGATTCAAGACCTTCTAACATTCAGCCAAAACTCAAAACCCCAATTTGAAGAATTGGATGCCAATGAAATCGTTTATGACACCTATACCATCATGCGCCGAACTATGGGTGAGAACATGGATATTTTGTGTGATCTTGAAAACCACCTCCCCGCGATTCAAGGAGACAAACAGCTATTAAAATCGATTCTTACAAGCCTTTGCATGAACGCCCGGGATGCGATTCTCTCCATCAAAACTGACGAACGATATCAGCATCGGATTCATGACAATTTTTATATTCATTTGAAAACGGATTACATCTCGAATGAAATGTGTTCCAGCGATTATTACTTTACTGATTCACAAAAACCACAAGTCGTGATTCACGTGAAAGACAATGGAATTGGCATCGAACCTGAAATTCGGCAGCGTATTTTTGAACCGTTTTTAACAACCAAAGCCACAGTCGGAAAAGGATTAAACCTAGCCAGCGCCTATTGCGTCATTCAACGCCATAACGGATATATCGAATGCAATAGCCAAATGGGGAAAGGAACTGAATTTGTTATCTATCTTCCTGCTTTTCAACCTTGTGACTCACCCGAACCCATCAAACCGGAGCCATGTGTGAATGCGCACGCCGGAACCTGATCTTATTCGGCGGCTGCATTCATTTTTTCCAATTGCTGTTTTTCCAATTCCTCATGAAATTGAGCAGATGAAGGTTCCTCACCGTTTTGGTGAGTTCGCCCCCAATATTCACTGAACGACTCACCATTCTGCCGATTGTGTGCGAATTCTTCCAGATACGGGCGAACGGCTGAGCCAATCTCATCCAATTGAATTGTATGTTTTTCCAAACCGCCCAACCGTTCACCGGTACTGGAACCACCTACATAAAAGGCATAACGCCCTGGTCCCCGACCCACAAATGCAATATCCGCATTGTAAGGGCGGGCGCAGCCGTTGGGGCAGCCGGTCATCCTGACCAGCAAGGGTTCTTTTTCCAAATGCAATTCACGCAGAATTTGATCGATCTCATCCATCACGCCGCCGAAGACGCGTTCGCTTTCTCCCAACGCCAAACCGCAGGTTGGCAAGGCCACACAAGCCTGGCAAACCTTACGCGCTTCTGTCATTTCTTCGGTTGCTGCGATTCCATGTTTCGACAAAATTTTGTTAATGGCTTCTCTTTGTTCGGGAGCAATATCATGAAGCAAAACATTGCAATTGGCTGTATTTCTCATCGGCAATCCGTATGTTTGAGCGATTTCCCGAAAGGCGCTTTTGTATTTCCCTTCCTCATAATCCTTAATGCGCCCTTCTGGCACCCAAACACAATGAAACCATTTGCCATCCCCTTGCTCGTGCCAGCCCAATAAGTCACTGACAGTAGTCCACTTCACGTCCTTAACATCTTCCAAACCTTCTGTGGATTGCATCCGCTTCAAAACTTCGCTTTTAAACCATTCCATCCCCCGGTCACGGATCAAGTATTTCATACGGGCCTGCTTGCGGTTCACCCGTTCGCCATGATCTCTTTGAACCAAAACAATGGCGGTGCACGCATCCACCACCTTATCACGAGGGGCATAGAACAAGGGTTTTGCCAAAGAGGGGTGAGTTTCTTGCTTGCCATGCGTCATCCCAAACCCACCACCGGCATAAATGTTGTATCCTTTCACCTCGCCTGTCTCGTCCACTATCGCTGCAAGACCGACATCATTGGTAAAGATATCCACATCGTTTCGTGGAGGGATCGCAATCCCGAATTTGAATTTGCGTGGAAGATAATATTTCCCGTAAATCGGTTCGTCTTCTTCTTCATCTGGGGTAATCTTTTCCCCATCAAGCCAGATGTCTGAATAAGCGCTGCTTTTTGCCGCGAATTGGTCTTTCAACTCCACACTAAGTTTCTTGATATCCCGGTGCGCGGCATCGTCAATCGGCCAGGGGGAAGCCATCACATTGCGTACTACATCGCCGCACGCTCCCCACGTGGTCAAACCACATTCATTGATCATTCGGATAACTGATTCCAAATCGCCTTTCACCACTCCATGCAATTGAAAACCTTGCCGGGATGTAATCCGAATACTGCCGTTTGCCAGATCATCAGCTGCTTTGTCATGCGCCAAATATTGTTCTGCCGTGTAGAATCCTCCAGGAATCTTACTGCGCACCATCATGATATACGCGCGGCCTAGTTTTTGTTTTCTTCGTTCTTGGCGCAAATCACGGTCGTCTTGTTGATAAGTCCCGTGAAATTTCAATAACTGATAGGCATCTTTACTGAAATTGTCTTCACCATTTTTCAATTCTTCTACAATGGTGCCTCGCAACGAATTACTGTTTCCTTTTATATCTTCTAAATTTGCCATGACAAACTACTCCGTGTCTAATTTCCGGTTTTTCTATAGTATATATTATATATAGACAATTTCAAGTTAGTAATAAGTTCAATAAAAACAATTGATTAAACCTTCATGAGTTCATGGCCTTTTTCTACAAGGGCCTGTGTATTCTCAACTCCTTCGCTTTCCGCAAAAATTCTTACAATCGGTTCGGTATTTGAACAGCGCAAATGAAGCCACGCATTATCCCAGGTTATTTTAACCCCATCCCGCGTGTCCACTTCCGCTCCTAAATCCATTTTGGTGATTTCTTCAAGCCGGGTTTTGGCCTTGCCCAAATCCATCTCTATCTTGTCTTTTAATATTATATAATCAGGGAACTCCGCAGCCAATTCACTGACCTTTTTCCCTTTCTCCGCCATTAAAGAGAGCACCAAAGCCGAGGCTGTCATCGAATCCCGGCCATTATGCACCGCTGGAAACATCACTCCCCCGCTGCCTTCTCCGCCAATCACGGCATTGTGGTCCACAATTGCTTTGGCCACATTGGCTTCACCTATTGGAGTGCGAATGACATGGCCCCCTTTTTGTTTTGCCGCAAAATCGGTCAACATCGAAGTGGATAAATTGCATACCACGGTTTGGTCCGCATTCGGCGTTAACGCGCCATAAGCCGATAAAGCCAACGTGAATTCTTCACCAATCGCTTCACCTTTTTCAGAAATAATTGCGAGACGGTCCGCGTCCGGATCAGAAACCAAGCCGACATCCACTCCATGTTCTTTCACCGCCTTGCACACGTCATCCAAATGCTGCGCAACCGGTTCGAGACCACGGGTGAACTTTCCATCCGGCTCGCAGTCATAACATACCACATCACATCCAAGTTGTTCCAACAGGGCGGGCAGAAATATTCCCCCAACCGAGCGGCACCCATCCACCAACACCTTGAATTTCGCCTTGCGAACCGGTTCGGGATCAATCGCATTCATAACCAGCTGGCAATGGGTGTCCAAGGCGCTGTCATCGATGATTCTTTCTTTGACCTCATCCCATTTGGCGTGAACGAAATCACCTTCGCTTAAAATCTGAATATAATCATCCACAAACGATTGCGGGGGGAAAATCCCATTCGAACCAAACATTTTCAATGCATTCCATTGGGTAGGATTATGGCTGGCGGTAATGCCAATCCCTCCCGCCGCTTGATGCTTCAAAATCATGATTCCAATTGTCGGGGTCGGAACTTTATCGATGTCGATGACTGTAACCCCTCCAGCGAGCAAGCCCGAAAGCACGGCATTTTTGATCATTTCTCCCGTAGGCCGGGCATCACGGCCAACCACCACTTTTTTCCCCTCTGCAATTCGAGCATAGGCCCACGCCATGCGCAAAACATTTTCGACCGTCAAATCCTCTCCAACAATTCCACGCGCTCCTGAGATCGTGATTCGGGGATATTCTTTTATCGAAACCATAACCGCTCCCAAACTTTTTTGAGATTACATGTTACCCACAATGTGAGTTATCTCAATTCAAGTGTGAGTCAAAATCAAGGTCTGAGTTGAAAGGGTTGGTTTGTTTTGAAAATTACATTTCCGAAAAATCAATCTCATTGAGTGAAGGAAATGAATCACTTGGGGAATGGGTTACGGTTTTTGCAGCAAGAGACGATGCGTCTTTGGCAAAAGAGCGGATCATACGGTTGGCATGGGCGGCGTCTATCAAAAGGGTTTCCAAACGTTGATAGTAGGTTGCCTCTCCAATTTCTTCTTTGTGTGCCTTTAAATCCTCGACTCGTTCCAGCAAAGCCAGATAAGTATCCACTAAAGCGGGAGGGGCATCTTGGGGGAAAACAAAATCTTTCAAATAAATCGTCCGGGCAATCTCCCCATCCAATTCACTCTCTGCAGCATTTTCTTCTGGTAGCCCAGATTCATTCTCATTCTCTTGTTGCTTCGAATCCCGATACAACCGGGAGCCTAGACTGTCTCCATTGTCATCCAATATAGCGTTTTCGGTTACCAGATACCCTTTTTCTTCATACCAAGCGCCGGTCAATTTCGACGCTTGCCGGCATGCTTCCCATACGGTAACACGCTCATCATGATCTTGGTCGGCGCTGCCTTCTTCCAACGCCTGCAAAAAGAATTTCATGAATTCTGTGGCATGCTTTTGATCGGTATTGCGGGTGGCGGTACAAATCACGCGGTTCTCAGCACTCAATGCATTGATAAAACCGGCGCTGCTTGATGCTGCATTGATAACCACTACATACTTGGCGGGAAAATCTTGTACGAAATCATTCAACTGCTCAGCGGTTAAATCCGGCCCCTCGATATGAAATTTGGATTTTTCCGCCAAATAACTCCCATGCCCGATCAGGTAAATATAGAAAATATCCTTTTCGGTCATTATTTGACTGAATTTGTCTATTTGTTGTTTTATATTTTCCAATGTTGAAGTTCCAGATACGATTTCTGAACTCACTCCAGGTGCAGCCAACCATTTGATTTTTTCCGGGGAGTGGCCGCATTTCTCCTCTAACACTTTCACCAATCGCTCTCCCCAATCGGCAAAGGTTTCACGGTATTCCTCTACCCCGCCGCTTCCGGTTACCACAAGCGAATAGGGAGCGCCGGATGCTGGCAGAACAAACAACAAGCAAAAAATCATACAAACCGCAAACCGGATATTCATTACGCCAACCCCCGCTTACGGCGGATATACCATTCAATCGACATCAAAATTGGAATCAGCAAATAAAATCCCCACCAATGCCAAAGGTGAATCCGTACGATTTCCGATTCTTCAGTTGGTTCCCAGGGGATACGCCGGGAAAGAGTGTTCAACTCGGCCAATTCAAGAAACTCTCCACCTGTTTCATTTGACAGTTCTTTCAAAAAGGCTGGATTGTATTCCGGTTTCAGCCATTCTTGATGATTGGGTTGTACGAGAATGGATTCTTCCATGTATCCCAGATTTTCTTTATTTTCATCTTTGGCTTGGATAGCTACTTTATAATTTCCCGGTTCTTCGGGGACAAATTCGCTCTGATACAATCCCGGTTCTTCAATCGATTCATCAACCGCCAGCGTCATTTCTTTTCCCGTTGGAGCGGTCACAGTAATCGAAGTCCGTACACTTTCACGCGGGTCAAATGCTTCATCGCGAATCATCGTATCCAGTGGAATTGTTTCACCGACGAAATAGGCTTCTTGTTTCGCGCGCAGGTCAATCGCATTGGGAACATCATGAACCATACTGCGTACTATCTGCCGCCAGACCCGGTGATGCGGTGAAGGCTCCTCTTCTGTACTCATATGCCAGGACCAGGTTGAACCGGTCGCCAAAACGGCCGCTTTCCCTTTGCCATAACGTTGGATGGCAAACACCGCTTTGTCGTGCAATTCTTGGTCTTTCTGCAAAGAACGCAGCCACACAGAGGCGCCTGCCCGCGTAATGGCGAAATCATTCAATCCATAAAGCATGGGCATGTCACCCCAGCGGCTTTGGCTTGCGCTTCGATCTTTTTCAAGCATGAACGCTCCCGAGATATCCCCCTCCATTGTAGGAAGAACCAAAAAAGGTTCCTGGCCGCGGTGATTCTGAAAATCTTCATCGGGATCCGACTCCATAACCACTGGCAAAACCGATTCCAACGGGCTTCCTTTGTACCCCCCATATTCAAAACTGTGAGCGCCTCCCGTCATCAACAAGGCCCCGCCCCGTTTGGAAACAAATTCCCGCACCAGCTCCAACTGGTTGGTGGTAAACAACTCACGTTCGGCTTCACCAAAAACCACCAAATCATAATCAAACAACTCTTCAGCATCCGAAGGAAAACCTTTCGTCAATTCCGATTCGTCCGCTCCCATTCGCAGGAAGATCGATTCATCGTAACGCCCGTAGCGTTCTTCCACATTGGCAAAACCTTCAAACAATGGATTGGTGGTGCTGGTGCGTTCTCCACGATATTCAAATTTCTTTTCTGCGGCCGAAATGCGAATCAAACGGGTCAGTTTCAGTTGATCGTCATCTTTCAACGCTCGTCCCACAAATTTCAATTCCCAATTGGGCCGCCCGCTGACATATAAGATTCGATATTCTTTGTCGTTGTTGTCGACCACAAAACGGCGAAAATTATTCTCTTCAATCCGGTCTGGGATCACCGCCGATTCCTGCAGCAGTTTTCTTTCTTCCAAGCGAATTCGCAGCGTACAATCCACCCAACCCTTTACCGATGGGACAAATTCCAGATGAATGGGAATCACCTGATAATCACGTTCGACCGTTACCGTCTCGCTTTTTGCGATCTGTGAACCTTCCAACACATCCACTTTCACTTTATAACCGTTTACTCCCATCGCTTTGACATCCGCATTGACCACTACGGGGCTCTTGTCAAAATGGGTGCGCTTCACAGAAAATTTATCGATTGCAATATCTTGCCACTTTGTTTCTTGCCCCACCCCTACAGTAAATACTGGCGTTTCACCAACAATAGATCGATCCAAATCACTCACAGCGCGTTGGGGGTGTTGCGCCCCATCAGAAAACACCGCCATTGCCGCAATATCCACGCCTTCCCACTCTTGCGCCGTGGTTTCCAAAGCTTTGAGTATATTGGATTCTGGCTGTTCAAGCGTTAAATTTTGAATCTCCGCGATTCGGTCAACCGTATCGCCAAAACGGTAGGTCAACACTTGATATTTCTTCTTTAAGCGTTCGAGCATTTCTTCTGAGGTCTCTTGATAGGCCTCCTGCAATCGTTGGCCGCGTGATTTCCCTTGTCCGCCGGTGATTTGCATGCTTTTTGAATCATCAAACAACAGAAGAATGCTCTGTTCGCCGGGGGAAATTTTCTGGCCGATCAGCGATGGATCCATCAACAAATACAACAACAGCATCACGACAAACGCGCGCAGCAAGAGTACTGACCACCAGGAACGGGAAGGGAGAGTATGTATCTTAGGCGCATAAAACCATGCCACCCCCGCTCCTACCGCGATGATAAGCAACAGGCTTGTGAGCAGCCCGAATGGAGTATTAAATTCAAACGCCAGCGAAGCAAGTTCTTCCCCTTCTTCGCCTGCGAACCATTTTGCCAATTGTTCGTACATCGCTAATTTATCGTTTCTGATTCAGACAAAGCCTTAAAATACTCGGCGACATGTTTCTCGTATTTTGCGGGAACAGCGCCATCGTCATGTATCGAAAATTCGTGTTCAGACAATCGCTTTTCAATTTCTTTTTGCAGCATCTCAGAAGCCTCCACCAAGGGATCACGCACCTTTTCGACAAACATATCGAATTCCGGCGGAGTCAATGGGCTCATCCAGTTGCGCCGCAATTCTTCCAATTGTTCTCGGGTAC
>CAZEZQ010000138.1:0-9610 GCA_964516245.1 uncultured bacterium
GGCCATTCGAGATGTCGTACAACACTCCCGTATGTTGGGGCACTCGGTCGGGGCCCAACGACCAAATTTCATACATCACCGCTCTCTCGGACCCATATGCCGCTTGGGTGTGAATTTCTAGATGTCTGCCGCTAAAGGATTGTCCACGATAATTTTCATCATAAGCATGCACATATTTGTAAGGCCGAGTGGGTTTAGTTGATTCGTTTCTCCCCATTTCTTTGGGAGGAAAGGGATCGTAGGGGAGGTTAGAAATGTAAGAGGTCGGTGTGGTCAAACGGGTCGGTAAATACGTAATTGCTCCCGCATTAATCGCCGTAACGTAATCTTCGGGATTGCCGTAGGCGGGATAACGGCCACTATCAATGGCGTACATCTCAATCGCCGTTTTGACGGCTTTGTGATCCCCTTGGACACGACTGACCATCGCCCGCATTCGCGCATTGAGAAAATTGGGAACCGCGATAGCGGCCAAAATACCAATAATCGCCACGACAATGAGCAATTCGATTAAGGTAAAGCCCAATGTCCCGCTTTTGAAATTTCCAGATGTGTGCTTCATGAGGCACTCCTTTAAGGTAGGTGAATGATCAAATTGCCTTCATACCATAAGATTTGAAAGCATAGTATTAGTCAATCATACAAATCAAATGATATAAGTCAATTCCTAATGAAGATTTTTTTAACTATTTCCCGTGGGATTTGATTTTGTGCTTAAAAGGGAGTATTGGCTTCCAGCCGGTGAGTACCAATTGTAATTTCACACTGAAAATTATTTTGACAATCGCTATAGGAAAATTTGATTATGCCATTTTTTCAAAAGTTCAATTGAAAATGGCAATCGAGTATTGACACATAAATAAAGTTTTGTATGCTAATCATAAAGAATGTTTCTATAACTATCTACTTGAAAACGAAAAGGATTCTCTATCATGCCACGTACTTTTCGCACACAATTTCGCAACAATGAACCTCTTTCATTGGAGCCATCGCTTGAAACGTTGAAAAACATCCACGGGCTACGGTTTGAATTGTCGTATTTGGATTCATGTTTGCAGCATATCCTGCGTGATCACATCTCCAGTTCCACTCATAAGAATTCATTCCGAACGGATCAAGTAACACAACTGGAGCAGGAGATTGCTGAACTGAAAACGCGCATTGCTAATACAGTGTTTCAAGGCGATTTAATCGATATTCAACTCTGTACGGATTTCTACCATTTGCATCGATGGATCGCTTCGGCCAAAAAGTTAGACCCCAATTCTCATTACATCAAACGTTTTTCATTGCTGCGCAAAACGCGCAATTTGTTGTCTGTCATTCGCTGGCGCAAGAAATACATTCAACTGGAGGATCGTTTGAACGTTTTTCAATTGACATATTATCCCCTGTACACGCTGCTGAAATCACAGACGGAAATGGAATTTGATTCTGAATCGGTTCGCCGTTCCATACGCTTCACCCTATTGGAATGGGAAATTCTTCAAACCATCATTCTAGTTGAACCTCTCACACAAAAACATGATATTGAAGAAACTATGGATGTGCTAATCGATTGTCTTTCGGAAATGGAATGGGTGCTTGATGATGGCTATGCAGAAGATTTAGCAAATTGTACAAACGTGTTTCATCATACGTTCAAAGTGCTCAAAACTCAAATTGCTACAGAGAAACGTTCCTGAAAACGGCGGTGTGGCAGGATAGCAAATAAAATCCGCATTGACTTCTATATTTCCGATACGAATAATAGAAAGAAAACTCTTGTAACGTTATTTACGATCGGAGCGCAAAATGCATATTTACAACTTGGATCAATGGAAGCCCAATCATGATTTTCACATTGAATATGAAAAAGGCGAACGCCGATCTTTTTTTGTTCTCATTCTCACAGCCGTAACCATGGTGGTTGAAATCGTCGCCGGCACTCTGTTTGGCTCGATGGCTTTGCTTGCGGACGGATGGCACATGGCGACCCATGTGGCTGCTTTTGGCATTACGATATTTGCGTATCAATATGCACGAAAGCATAAAGACGATCCACAATACGCCTATGGTACGGGCAAAGTGAGTGTATTGGGGGGATTCGCCAGCGCCATCGCCTTGGCTGTCGTTGCGCTTATGATGGCGGTGGAATCCATCATGAGATTCATTACTCCAGAATCCATCCTGTTCAACCAGGCCATTATTGTCGCAGTTATTGGTCTCATCGTGAATATTATTAGTGTATTCATGCTGCACCATCACGATGAACATGAGCATCAGCATGATCACCACACGCATGATGGCCATCACAATCATCACGATCACCAAGATCATAATTTAACTGCCGCCTATTTCCATGTTCTAGCCGATGCGTTTACCTCGTTGTTGGCCATTGTCGCGCTCTTGTTCGGGAAATATTTCGGCTGGCATTGGATGGATGCCTGTATGGGAATCGTAGGCGCTGTTGTAATTACGAAATGGTCATTTGGTTTGTTGAAAAATACCAGTCAAATACTTCTGGATCGAAGTATCGATATGGAAACCAAAAACAAAATTATGGAAATCATTGAAAACGATCATGACAACCGGGTGGTTGATCTTCATGGTTGGTATATCAATCCCAAATACACACTGTTGATTCTTTCCATCGTTACCCACTATCCGCAAACACCAGAATATTATAAGAATTTGTTGAAACAACATGTTCAATTCTCACATGTAACCGTCGAAGTGCATGCTTGTGAGAGTGAGCCTTGCATTCCTCTTGAGACACGCACAGCAAGATAGATCCACTTGTAATTTTATATATAGAATATTTGATTTGTTTACTTGACAATCTGTGCGTAATCATATATAATGAACTCAATCACAATCAATTTCTTAGATCTTTGACATTCACGGCAAATTATATTTGTTCAAGTATTCTATTTCAAATTTTTGAACAAAACTTCTATATCATACTGGGTTTAGCGGTTCAGCATTCGGCTGATCAGTTGAAATGCAACGCGGTTCATGGTTCTAAATATAGCACAATGGGGTGGGTAGCATTTTTATTATATGTTCAAATAGATTCATTGATTGGATGAATCATTGAAAATTTCAAGAATCAACTTTGACGATTCAATCGGAAAATGTGATTTGGCATTAAAAAAAGCCTGGTAGTGAATCTACCTATAGAAAAGGAGACAAAAAAATGCGTATATCATTCTTCTTGGTGGCGGGTTTGTTTTTTTCATCTTTCATCAATCTGCATGCGGAGGAAATTACTCTTTATAGCCATCGACATTATCAAAGCGATGATGAACTGTTCGCGAAATTCACAGACAACACAGGAATCAAAGTGAATGTGGTCAAAGCTTCGGCAGATGAATTAATCGAACGGCTGAAGGCTGAAGAAATCAATACACCGGCTGATATCTTTATGACAGCTGACGCTGGGCGCTTGGTGCGGGCCAAAGCCGCTGGAGTGTTGCAGCCGATTGAATCTGATGAATTGGAAGATAGAATTCCCAGTCAATATCGCGACCCAGAGAATTATTGGTTTGGTTTCACGAAACGCGCGAGAATTATTGCGTATGCCAAAGACCGTGTGAATCCTGAAGAACTCTCAACATACGAAGACCTCGCGGATGACAAATGGAAGGGACGCATATTGGTTCGCTCTTCATCCAATATCTACAACCAGTCTCTCCTTGCTTCGATCATCGCTGTTCATGGCGAAAAGAAAGCAACTGAGTGGGCTCGCGCTGTTCGCGAAAACATGGCTCGCGCGCCGCAGGGCAGCGATCGTGACCAACTGCGCGCAGTTGCCGCTGGCTTGGGAGATATTGCCATGGTTAACACTTACTATGTGGGTTTGCTGTTAAATTCCTCATCGGAAAAGGATCGTGAGGTTGGTGAATCAATCGGGATTTTCTTTCCAAACCAAGACAATCGTGGCACTCATGTGAATATTAGTGGTGCTGGTGTAACGAAAAATTCAGACAATCCAAAAGCCGCAATCCAATTTCTTGAGTTTTTGGTGTCGGATGAAGCCCAATCTATCTTTCCCGTGACCACTTATGAATACCCTATCGTTGAAACTGTAGAATGGCCGAAACTCTTAAAAAAATGGGGGTCGTTCAAATCCGATTCGCTAAATGTTGCTAAACTTGGTGAGCTTAATGCCGCGGCGATTCGTTGTTTTAATTTGGCAAATTGGGAGTAATTTACTTTGCAATGCAAAAACACAATTCATTATGGCTTTTATTTGGGGTGGCGCTCCAGAGGATTCTTTGGAGCGCCAACGTTTGGGTGATATCTACTGCTGTACTGGTCATTGCGATCCTCTTTCCTCTTGGCTCACTAATTGTCGGCTTGACTGATGTAGGTCCCTATTGGGATCATATCGCGTCAACCGTCCTTGCGGATTATATTGCCAATACCGTGATTTTAGTGGGGTTAGTCGTATTGATAACAACGTTGCTCGCCATCCCTCCAGCCTGGTTCATAAGCGTATTCGATTTTCCCGCCCGCGGCATATTCGAGTGGCTGCTTGTGCTGCCTTTGGCTATTCCGACTTATGTCTCCGCCTTTGTTTACATACAAATCTCTGAAGCTGCGATACCTTACCTGGTAACGATACGTGAGTTATGGGGTGTTGAAACCTTTCAATACACAGAAACAGTGATCCGCTATGGCACGCTCTCCATTCTCCTCTCTGCTGTATTGTATCCGTATTTGTATATCACTGCATACGCCTCATTTAGCCAGCAGAATCGTTCAGTGATCGAGGCGGCTCAAACGCTAGGCAAAACACCTACTCAAGTGTTTTTTTCAGTGGCACTCCCGTTGGCACGTCCAGCAATTGTGGCCGGGTTGAGCCTGATTGTAATGGAGGTAGTGAACGATTACGGTGCAGTGAATTTTTTTGGGGTTCCGACACTAACGGAAGGGATATTTCGTACCTGGTTTGGGCTTGGAGATAAAGCATCTGGTGTGAGGCTGGCGGGTTTGTTAATGCTAGCGGTGTTAACCATACTATGGATTGAGCGGGCGCATCGCGGAAAAGCCCGATTTACATTGAGAGATTGGAACAGAGCGCTTTTGGTTCGCCGCCGCGCGCGAGGGCTCTCGGCCGTAGCAATATTTGCCGTATGTCTCATTCCTCTAGTAATCGGCCTAATCTTCCCAACCGGCCAATTAATCGTTTGGAGTATACAGTCTGCAGATACCATCTCATCTACATTAAATTATCTTGAAGCCATCCATAGCATTCTTCTGGCCCTGGGTACAGCAGCCGCTCTCAGCGCTACCGCCCTACTGTTTCGCTACACCCTTCGCTTATACCCTATGCGCTGGCTGCGGATACTTATTCACCTTGCTTGCCTCGGGTATGCCACACCGGGGGCTGCAGTCGCTGTGGGAGTGATGGTTGTATTGGGTTCTGTGGACCAATTAAGATGGCTGCCCATACTGCTCAGCGGTACGCTTCCGGCAATTGTATTTGCTTATCATGTTCGATTTCTTGCTGTCCCGTTTCAATCCATTTCAGCTGGCATGACGCGCATCTGCGGATCACTTGATGAAGCCTCTCGTACGCTTAGGCACGGTCCGTTCTCAACACTGTGGTGGATCAATCTGCCACTGCTGCGCGGAACCCTTGCAGCGGTGACTATGCTGGTCTTTGTCGACATTCTCAAAGAACTTCCTTTGACGATGCTACTGCGGCCTGCCAATTTTGATACATTGGCAGTTACCGCTTTCGGACTCGCCAAGGAGGGGCGAATCTACGAATGTGCCATTCCTTCACTGCTCATCGTGTGCGCTGGCGCAGGAGGATTGGTCATTCTCAATTATCTGCTCAAGAGAGACTCATGAAGAATACAGCCATCGCATGCCAAGGGGTATCCAAGAGTTATAAGCGGACACTACAACCGGCTCTTGCCAAATTCGATATAACTGTCCAGCCTGGCGAAATTTTGGCCCTGGTTGGCGAGAGTGGAAGCGGAAAGACAACTCTATTGCGCCTAGTCGCCGGGTTGGAAAGACCGGATACAGGAGAAATAACGATCAATGAAAAGGTAGTGGTGAACAAGAGTATTTGGGTTCCTCCAGAAGGTCGAGCGGTAGGTGTTGTGTTTCAAGAAGGCGCCTTATTTCCACATCGTACTGTATCGGGGAATATCCGTTATGGTTTGCGTCACGTGTCTCGTGAAAAAAAATCTGCCATAGCAGAGGAAATGCTATCCCTTGTTGGTTTGACTGGATACGGCAAGCGTTTTCCACATGAATTATCCGGTGGGGAGCGCCAACGGGTGGCCCTTGCACGCGCTCTGGCACCCAAGCCAGACGTTATTCTCCTGGATGAGCCATTCAGCAGCCTGGATGCGACACTCAGACGGACCTTGCGAGATGAGGTCTGCGACATCCTGAAGGAGCTAAAAATCACAGCCATATTGGTAGTGCATGACCCAGAAGATGCATTGAGTGCGGGAGACCGCGTAGCCATACTAAAAACAGGAGAGTTGGAACAAGTTGCGAAACCGTTTGAGGTCTACCATCAACCGGCGAACGAGTATTGTGCCCACTTGTTTGGACCGGCGAATTTGGTTTCAGTAAAAAACCGAAAGCCTGTGTGGGCCAGGCCAGAGCAATTCCAACTTTTGGGTACCGCCAGTGAGGATGCATTTGCCGCAAAAGTGCTTCGGATTAAGAATACTGGCAAATACCGTGAAATTATAGTTCAACTTTCTTCAACGCCTACGATTGAATGGTTGATTCGAGATACCTCGCCTATTGCACTCAAACCCAACGACCTAGTTTGGGTTCTGTGGAACTCACCTTGTCTCTATAATGGTTGTTGAACTAAGGGCAGTGTGGATTTGACAAACTAAAAATCTTATCCGCTCTTCCACAGAGAAAGATTAACATATTAATCGGCCCCTTTTCATCCATTATGAATGATGAAAACGGTTTTTTATACTACGTTGAGAACATCCATAGAACAAGGCAACTTCTTCATGATTCCTGTATAAAGTCGAAAGCGCTTTGATTCGAGATTTGGGGCTTCATGTCTCAGAATGTAGAATTGAAAGTTGCTTATATTTACCACTTAAGATTCTTCTGGGTATCTTACGACCCTCTCTCAAGTCTCACTTCCCTTTATGGTATTCTTTGCAAATACGATTTGAAAACAAATAAGGAGATCAGAAGATGATACGATGGAATTTTTTCCTAGTTGTGGTTGTCATTTGTTTATGTGGATTTTTGGTACGGGCTCAATCCTCCGAAATTCTCATTGTCTCCGATGAGTGGCCTCAAATGGATGTGTTGGCAACCTTTTTGCACGAAGAGGGTGGGTATGAGATTCACAAAAAAGAGCAAAAGCAGATGCCGGAATCTCTGAATGGCTATGAGGCAGTGATCCAATTCATTCACGGGATGCTGTATGACGAACCAGCAGCCAAATTGATGAACTACACCAAAAACGGCGGCCGCTTGTTGGTGTTGCATCATGGGGTTTCATCCAAAAAGAAACAAACCAAGGGGTGGTATGAATTTTTGGGCATGGAACTCGACCGCAGCGATAATGCCGAACATTACTATGAGTGGATACATGATGTCGATTACACCTTGGTGAATCTACACCCCAATCATTACATCACTTCACATAAGATTGAGTATCCAAAAACCCAATCCTATGCCATTGCCGACCAGCCCAGCCCCAAACGCGAATTCCCCGCTATGACCTTTGAAGGCTCCGAAGTATTCATTAATCATCAATTCACCGATGGCCGCGAAAAAACCGTTCTTTTTGGTTTTCACTTCAAAAATCCCAAAGACGGCAAACTCTACATGCAAGACCGCGGCGGTTGGTACATACAAAATGGCGAAGGCTATGTCATCTACTTCCAACCCGGTCATTTGGTGGATGATTTCAAGGACCCATATTGCCAGATCATCCTCAACGCCATCCAGTGGAAGCCGTAGAGTAACCACTAATAATTCATATAAAGTGATTCTTATGGAACACCTTGTTTTATTCAGTAAGCCGCCCTCACCCTATCCGCCGCGGCGGACTCCCCATTTTGGGGAGGGAATTGGTGATACCTT
The DNA here is from genome assembly GCA_964516245.1 of uncultured bacterium. Lineage (GTDB taxonomy): Bacteria > Hinthialibacterota > Hinthialibacteria > Hinthialibacterales > Hinthialibacteraceae > CAZEZQ01. Next base: position 8,080 of record CAZEZQ010000138.1, read on the forward strand.
CACAGAACTTTGGAGTAAAGATCAGTATTTTTGGGAGGGGAATTACTTCAGTTCACTGAATGATTACATTCAAATCACAAAAAAAGCGGGAAGCACAATTCTATGCTTCCCGCTTTCGCTAGAATGTAGGTTGAATCTTAATAAAACATGTAGTTGTCTACATCGGTCGTGGTATCCAACGCCTGCGCTTGGCTGGGGTCGAAATCGAACATAGTTGGGATTTCTCCTTGTTCGGCAAAGCGGTCAAATTCATCCGTAATCACAGCCACATAATCGATAGACAAATTACCACCAGAACGTGGGGTCATTTTGAAAACATGCTCACCGGCTGGCAGCAGCCAAGCCAACATTTCTACTTCAGGCACTTGGTCAAACCAGTTGCCTTCGGCCCAGATAGTGCGAAAATCGCCATTTTCACCCCATTGGTCGCCAAAGTTTTGCCGTTGGAAATTACTCCAGTTGTTGATTTGAATCCACCCACCGCCGTCATCGGGTGGAAATGGATCGCCTTCAAATACAGCTGGATCAAATCCAAAGAACCCTGGTGGCCAGGCATCATTTTCGTTATCGTCCATTTTCACATAAGCTTTGCCTTCACCGCCATCGGGATCGGTAAAGAAGCTAATTCGATACGCAATTCGCACTTCGGTTTCTTCTTCCAGAATGAATGGGAAGTGCAAATCCCAATCTTCAAAGCGTCCACCTGCATCATCCAATATGAATTGGACCGCTTTGCTGTTGCTGAAATCATCCCCTTCTATCACCTGATACACATCTTCAGGCGCATGGGGGACATCGTCTCCAAATACCCGCAATGCTTGTTCGGCCTCAAACAGAAAATCTTCACCTACTATGATTGTAGGTGTTGGATAGTTTTCCGCATTGACTGGAAAGGCAAATCCATCATCCTGCGCGAAAGCCTGAGTTGCAGCCAAAGCAAATACAGCAATTGCTAGTCTCAAACATGTTCTTATCATCGAAATTCCTCCTTGATGAATAGTAATATACAACAAATACAATAATAACAAATTTTGAATGAAATATCAATAGTTCGTTTAAGCAGATTGATAGGCCATTAAGTTATTGAATTGTAAATGTTTATAAAGTTCATCAAGAATAGGCTCGAACCTCGAACACGCTTGCCGATTTGCTTCCATTGGTCGAAAAAACATTCAAGCGAATGCCGTCTGCGGTTTTTGGCGTAAATGTGTGAATGCGTTTGCGGTAGTAATTGCCCGCTTCTTCGACCACCGATAGTGAACTTTCACCATGCAGCACATCGATGGTGTAATCTTTCACAGTTTCAGGCTGGGCGCCGCGAGTCATGTTGGCTGTATGGTGGTCGCTCTGGGTCAATGTCAGTTGACGGTTCAATCCTGTATCGAAGGTTACATGCACTTCACGAATTCGCTTGGGCGAATCAAAACGCAGTTCCAGCCACTGCGGCATCTCCTGCCGGGGGTCAGACATCCAGCGGTAGCTGTGGCCATACACACCCCGCGCGATTCCGTTAATCACATTCACCGCGTTC
>CAZEZQ010000139.1:0-4174 GCA_964516245.1 uncultured bacterium
GTGGGCTAAAGCCCACCCTACACTTTGTGTTTCATCTTGATATAGCCTGCCGTGGTGGGAGGGGTGCTCTTATGAAACATTCACGTAAGTTCTGAAATTTGAATTTGTTATGCATACTATTTACGTATATCAGAAGTCGTTCAATCAAACCGGCTCGGCGAGAGCCTCGCCCTCCTTGTATGAAACACCTTGTATAAGTTTTGAGGTTCTAATTGGTTATGCATACTTTTCGTTGGTGGGCTAAAGCCCACCCTACACTTTGTGTTTCATCTTGATATAGCCTGCCGTGGCGGGAGGGGTGCTCTTATGAAACATTCACGTAAGTTCTGAAATTTGAATTGGTTATGCATACTATTTACGTATATCAGAAGTCGTTCAATCAAACCGGCTCGGCGGGAGCCTCGCCCTCCCAGTGGATATTGATTTTATAAAATTTCAAATATATTTGGTTAGAGTTTATTTTCATCTTGTGTTTTTGTGAATTGTGTTACAATTTTGATTTCGATCCATTTGAAGGTAGGGTGTAGTGAGAAATTATGAAATGTCCAAAAGGAAAGAAAGAATATCACGACAAAGCCAAGATTGGCCGCTACTATTGCAAGAGATGCGGATCTGTGAGTAAGAAAAAACGTGATTTTTGTAAATCCAAAAAAATCAAAAATGAAGAAGACCTTCAACAAATTGAAGAACTCATTTCAAATGGGAAATATGAGAAAGCTGCATAAGGGTACCTGCATCTTATGCTTAATTTTCCTGTCATTATCAGTTGTTTTTCAAGCAGAAGCAAATGATACACCCTATTATTCCTATCGAATCGTAAATACATTCCCTCACAATACCAATTCGTTTACGCAGGGCCTGATCTATTATGAGGGTTATCTTTATGAAGGCACTGGTGAATGGGGGGAATCGAAGTTGATGAAAGTCAACTTGGAAAGTGGTGAAGCCGTTCAGTTGATAGATCTGGATAATCAGTTTTTTGGCGAAGGGATTACACTTTTTAATGAAGAGATTATTCAACTGACTTGGCTATCCAACGTAGGTTTCGTTTACAACAAACATAGCTTCGAACTTGTTCGCCAAGTTCAATATCCAACTGAAGGTTGGGGACTAACCCACGATGGCACTCAACTTATTATGAGTGATGGTACAGAGTTTTTGTATTTTCGGGATGCAGCAACATTTGAAGAAAAGAAACGTTTGGAGGTTTTGGACGGTAATACTCCAATAATTTATTTAAATGAATTGGAGTTTGTTGAAGGAGAGGTATGGGCCAATGTATGGTTTGAAGACTTTATTGCCCGTATTTCACCGGCAACAGGCAAGGTGTTGGGATGGATTGATTTGCGTGATATACGGGAGAACAATGATCTCCCCGATTCTGCTGGAGTTTTGAATGGAATTGCTTATGATTCTCTAAGCAAGAGAATTTTTATCACAGGAAAAGACTGGCCCAAGCTATTCGAAATCGAAATTTTGGAGAACAAAAGTTCAGTAAGGCATTGGCTCAATCAAAAATAAGCAAATTCCCACTTCATTTTTTTCAAAAATAATGCAATAATTTTGTCAAGATATAATAAATTTTGTAAACTTTTCAGTACTCAAATCCACTAAATAAACTCGCAGGTTACTATTATGCGTTTTAATGTGAATTCACTCCAATCAACCAGTAGTGAAATTTTTAATCCTTCCAAATGTGAAGCGCAAATACCACTCAGGGAATTTTTTGATTATAAAAAAGACAGAGCTTTACATTACGATACTTTTAAATCCAAAATCTCGAATCAGACGAAAGTCTTATCTGAATTCAAGGAAACCGATCCAAATCAATTGATTCGTTTTGTGAGCAAAGGCCGGGTAATTTGGATGACCCATGAACAAGCGGTGCGAATGTTGGAAGAAGATGAAAACGGATTGAAAAATGATATTGAAAATACATTGAATGGAGATATCGTTGCCATACGGCAAGAAATGCAAGTGTTGCTCGCTCACCTTCGCCATTCGTTAGAAGAATACTGCGAGAAAAAAGCGATCCCCTCGAAAGAAGCCGGTCGACTCAACCCTATGATTGAGCAGCGAGACCAAGAATTGCAAGCCGGGATCGAAAATTCTATTCTTACCCAGAATTTGCTGGAAGAAAAAAAGAAAACCCGTCCATTTCTAAATGAATATGAACATTTGATGGCTCAGTTTGTCTCTATCAGTGATGACAGAAATTCTTTATTGGCGCGCCATCTCGCTCAGCAACTGCAAAAACATAAGAATACTTACCTCAAACAATTGGATGCGTTGGAAAAGGAAATGAAGCAGAGCTACAAAAGCCGGTTGACTCTGCAGAAATCCAAACGGAATATTATCGATACGCAAATCGATGTTTGCCAGACGCGGCATTCTTCGCTTGAAACAGAAAGCGCTGCATCTGCATCAGGTACTACAAATGAAACAGAAAATTTGGAATTGGTCTGCCTGGAAACCGCTACCAATTTGTGGAAAAAAGAAAAACATCGGGTAGAAGCCGTAATTGAAAACATTGCCGATGAGGTGTTGCAAGAACCCGACTTGAAGACAAGCCCGCTTGAGCAAGCCAAAGAGAAAAAAGAATCTCAAAACACGGCCACAATTCTGAATTATTCATTGGACTGGATGGAAGATTTGGATGAGAAATCCAAAAACAAGCCGAAACAGGGGATGTATTGGAAGCGGAAATAAGTTTACTTTACATAGAAAAAATAAAGGGGCCACTCATGAGTGGCCCCTTTTGGTTTGTTGAAAGAAGCAGGCGTCGCCCCGGCCAAGGGGAATACAGTAAGGGAGTCAGGCTGGAAGCCCGCACCACAAGAGGAAGGCAATCCAGCTTGCCGGGGTGTTCACAGCAACGGTGGGGTCTGAAGGAAGTGATAGGAAGCAAGCGGCTTACAGCGAAAGCGAATCAGACACGGTGGACTAGATATTTGATGAAAGCGTATGGTTTACTACATTCATAATAGCGAGATTGAATGTCAAGCGCCGTTTGTATGCCATTGCCGTTATCCTGGACATCCATAAAATCCTGTCAGGTTCAGACAAACAACGCATGGGCTGGTGAATTACATCATGTGTTTGGTATCCGCGCGAAGATTATATCCATTGCCATGGCGAACCCTACCTGCAAAGCGGCGAGCAGGAATAGTTAGAAAATATAATCAATAGCTATATTTTTAGTAAATAAGTTTGTTTCTCATTTGAAAAAGCCGAGCCAAAATTGCCCGCCTTTTTTGTTGAATTTCATTCAAGTTATTCCTTCTGGAGGGTGTTTACAAATTTTTTCGCATCGAAAAAAATTGAACTTTGGGGGTTGTGATACGAAAACATAACATCGATGCTCTCAAAAGATTTCCGGTTCAACACACGAAGCCGTATGGGCAACAAACTTTCTTGCAGGGTCCAAATACGGATGGTTTCATTGGAATCATCGGGAGTTAAATAAAATACACTGAGATCACCAGCTACCGCTTCAAGCCGGTTTGGTTCTGGACGTAAATTAGAAAGATCGCGTGCAAAAGCCCGAATCACAGTTTCCAATGAAAACGGATTGGAAGTCCGCATGCGCTCAACAATATTGACAGCGGAATTATAGGGGTCAACTCGGTCTCCATTTTTAGAATCAAAAGCCGCTTCAATTCCATCAGGCCCGGCGAACACGACTTGCTGCCCCATATGCAAACGAATCCTGCCTTGTTCACCCATCCACAAATCCACTTTGTCGACCCGTGTAGAAGAATGCTCTTCAATATAAGCTGTTGCGTGGCAATAAGGGATGCTTTGAAAATTCTGAATCACTTTGGCCCAAGTGGGGGGGCTTTGGCCAAACAAAACCAAGCAGAAAATCACAACAAACCCAGCGGCCCCACATGCCGTCCAAACCAGCTTCGGTCCATGAAACAGCCCCCGCAAAAGTCCAACAAGACCATTCTCATTTCGAAAATAGGGATGATTTTCTAAATTGTGGCGGAATCGCGCCAAATTTCGTTCAAGTTGACTTTCAAATTGGTCATCCAATTTATCATTCATGATTTTCTGTATCTGAATTTCATAGGGATCCTTGCCGGAATTCTTCTGACTCATTATTGCACCTCAGCCTGCGTGACATTCATTCTCGATAACAAGGTTCGTAATCGCGCCAGGCCCTTGGAGA
>CAZEZQ010000139.1:4184-9599 GCA_964516245.1 uncultured bacterium
GAAATTCGAGCGAACGGTGGCTTCACTACATTGCATTATTTCGCTGATTGAAGCGAACGACTCTTCTTCAAACAGTCGCAGAATAACAGTCTGCGCTTGTTTGAGAGGCAATTCAGCGATCCCTTTTTGAATGGTATTCACTAATTCACGATTCATAACATCCGATTTTTCATAAATGGGATACTGAATCACATTCAAATCGATGGGTTTCTCATAACTGGCTTTTCGATACTTGGCGCGCAAGTAATCATAGGCAGCGCTGGTGCATATGCACATGATGTAGCCCTGAGGATTGGGGTGCGCCGCAATTCGATCAATATAATTCCATATTTTATAAAGAGCGTCTTGAAATACGTCCGCTATATCTTCGGGATCACGCACAACCCGGGCGATTGAACCCATCATTTTGTTTTTGATGGGTTCAATACACTCCAGGTAAAATTGATCTGCCGATTCAAAATTTTTCGACATACGCTCGCAATTTGAGTGGGCCATACCTAGTGTGTATGTATGGATCCCAAATGATTCAATATTAGTTGGAATCGCTTTCAATGATAAACGCGCCCATCGGTATGCAGGCATTCTTGGCATTTTCTAAAGAACTGGGGGCATAGCCGGTGTAAATCTCTTGAATGTATTGATTGTCCAAATCCAAATTCGTTTCGACTTCGCCATCGGCTTCATATCGCTTGGCGAGAATTTCACCATAATACATAATGCCTTTCAGCACTCTTCCCTCCAAAACGAGTAACATAGGGTTATCGCCGGTTTCTTTAACAAGAACCAGAATCAATTTACGAGCCCCATTGGATGGCGTGCTGTAATACAATTTTTTCAATTCCACCTTGTCTTCACCATTAGAGAACTCACCGCTGACTTTTTCATTTTCACCAATATAAATAGCAGCGGTGAAATTTACGCTATCGAATTCGTTGTTTTTCAGTACACGAGCTTTGCCTTCACCCTTCCAATCCAGCGGGAGGTCGGGGTCTTGCGCACCTGCCGTCGAAGTAATGCCGATTAGAAGTCCAACAACCAACAGAAGTACAATTGAAGCATGCCGAGTTCTCATTGCTCACATCTCCTTTCAAGAATTTGATTGTGTCACTTTAATTAACGAATTGCCCCAGAAAATGTGTAAATGTTTTTCTCAGAAATATGATCTTTGTTTCACAACAAAAGCCTATACAATAGAGCTATCATGCAATTACAACATCGTTATGCGCCCCATATCCCTTTTCCGGCTTACGCTTACGTGCCAGGCATTCACAATCATCCCCGGCATCATCCATTAGGCCATAGTTATAAAGCCAAAGAGCCTGAGGTCGAAGCCCCCGTTCCGGAAGAATGGGAAAACTGCGAATATTACCTTTACGGGATCGACTTGTTTAATTATGGTTATTATTGGGAAGCACACGAAGCCTGGGAGACGGTATGGCACGCCTGCGGCCATGTTGGCCCGACGGCGGATTTTCTCAAAGCCTTGATCAAATTAACTGCGGCGGGAGTGAAAGTGCGCCAGCAATTGCTGAATGGGGTGCAGGTTCACGCAGCCAATGCATCCAAATTATTTCAACAATTAAAAGAACAACTTGAAACAGATACTTATATGGGATTGTGTTTCAACACTCTTATCGAATTCACAGAAGAATTAAGCAAAAATCCATTCATGGATGGACACGATATCGATGAGCCATGCGTGGTTTTTGATTTGCAGATGATACCGGAGAAATAAAATAAGCCCGGGAAGCCAAAGTTCCGGGCTCATTTTGTTTGCATCTTGAATGTAGGCTAGAATTATTAATTCGGTTCCGCTTCTCCCGGCGCGGGTTGTATATCTGGTGAAAGTTGATCTGCTGGTGGAGCGGGTTGACCTTCTCCAGCACCCGGTTGATCCAAATTGGTTGGCATTTGTTGTTGCCCACCTTCACTGGGTTGCTCTTGTCCTCCACCCATCATATCACCAATGGTTTGGCCGCTGCCCACGGCTGCATTTTGTTGATTTGCCATAATGCCGCCACTGGGGTTTGAGGGTGGAACAAAGCTGAGACCCAAACTGGTGCAGGCGAAGATCAAAGCCAATACAATTGTAATTTTGATCAAAATGTTCAGGCCGCCGCTGGTGGCGAAAATGCTGTCGCTGCCGCCCGCTGCGCCAAAGGCGCCCGAAAGCCCCATTCCTTTGGTGTTTTGAATCAACACAAAGAAAATAATGGCGAAACAAACTATCACGTGAATAAAACCCACGAATATGTGAAACATAATATCTACCTACCTATTATTAATTGCCGCTCTAAGCCAAACAAGGCAGGCGGGGACGCCTGCGCTCCAAACTTTCTATTCTCAAGGCAGGCGGGGACGCCTGCGCTCCAAACTTTCTCACTTCTTATTTCCAAATTGCCTATCTTTTGTTATTTGTCGGTTAAAGCAACCAGCCCAGGCAGTTCTTTGCCTTCAAGCAATTCGAGAGATGCGCCGCCGCCTGTGCTGATATGTGTTATTTTATCGCTTACACCGGCATTATAAACCGCAGAGACCGAATCTCCCCCTCCCACAATCGAGGTGCATCCCGAATCGGCCACCGCTTTGGCGATTTCCATCGTGCCTTCGGCAAAAGCGGGGATTTCGAAAACGCCCATCGGACCGTTCCAAACCACGGTTTTGGCTTTGGCGAGTTCGGCTTTGTATGCATCAACCGTTTTGGGACCGATATCGATGCCTTTCAGGCCTGCTGGGATGGATTCGGAATCAATGGTTTGAGGTTGCACCCCATCTTTTACTTCTTCGGCGGCTTTGTGGTCTTGGGGAAGGTGGAAACTCATATTGCGCTCTTGCACGGCTTTGAGCACCCCTTCGGCCACCGCCAGTTTTTCTTCTTCAACGATCGAATCGCCCACTTCGACGCCTTTGACTTTTAGCAGCGTATAAGCCATGGCGCCGCCAATTAAAATGCCATCCACCTTGTCCAACAAGTTTTGGATGACATCGATTTTGCCGGAAATTTTCAATCCACCCAAAATGGCGATGAATGGGTGTTCGGGTTTTTCAAGCGCACCCACCAGATAATCGATTTCCTTCTTCATCAGGTATCCGGCTACATTGGTATCAAAGAATTTGGTCACTCCTTCTGTGGAAGCATGCGCCCGATGGGCTGTGCCGAAAGCATCGTTCACGTACATATCGCCCAATTCGGCCAGTTTCTTACAAAATTCTGGATCGTTTCCTTCTTCTTCTGGATGAAAACGGAGGTTTTCCAGCAATACAACATCGCCATCATTCATAGCATTCACAGCAGTCTTGACTACGTCTCCTATACATTCGGTGAGAGATTTCACCGGCTTGCCCAAAAGTTCACTGAGGCGGTCTCCCGCCGGTTTAAGACGAAATTCTTCTTTGACCTGGCCTTTGGGGCGGCCCAAGTGCGACATCAAAATCACCCTCGCGCCACGTTCGACCAGAGAGCGGATGGTGGGCAAGGCCGCTTGAATTCGGTTGTCGTTAGTGACATTGCCTTTGTCATTCAGAGGGACATTGAAATCGACACGAATCAGGACACGTTTTCCTTTCGGATTAATGTCGTCGATGGTCATTTTGTTCATGTTCATGATTCATACCCTTTTCTATTCGTTCAGATTGCCTTGATGTGAACGGGTGGTAAAAATTTACGCAGTCATGTTGGAGCGCAGGCGTCTCGCCTTCATTTGTAAATTGATGCAGGCAGGATGCCCGCTCCAAATGCAGGCGCGATGCCCAAACCACAAAAGCAGGCAGGATGCCCGCTCCACAAAAGCAGGCGAGGACGCCTGCGCTCCAATGCTTATTTTAAATCTAACTAAAGTCCAGCCCAAGGCCGCAAGAAAAAGGCGGGGATGCTTGCAACAACCCCGCCCTGTATCTTTGCTCTTTCACTCTTACGCGATCTTTTTGATCAGGTCGATCACTCGGTTTGAGAAACCGAATTCGTTGTCGTACCAAGACAACACTTTCACAAAGTTGCCGTCAATCACGCGGGTGGAGATTGCGTCAAAGTAAGAGGATTCGCTGGTATGGTTGAAATCTACCGAAACCAAAGGTTCTTCGGTATACCCCAGAATGCCTTTCATCGGCCCATCTGCAGCCTTTTTGATAGCGGCGTTGATTTCTTCGGGAGTGGTGTTTTTGTTTAACTCGGCGGTAAAGTCCACCACAGAAACATTGGGGGTGGGGACGCGAATCGCGAAACCGTCCAACTTTCCGTTCAGTTCGGGAATCACCAGGCCGATCGCCGCGGCGGCTCCAGTTTTGGTGGGGATCATGCTCAAGGCGGCGGCGCGGGCGCGGCGCAAATCTTTGTGAGGAGCGTCTTGAGTGTTTTGATCGTTGGTATACGCGTGAATGGTGGTCATCAAACCGCGTTTGATGCCCCAATTGTCATGCAATACTTTGGCGACCGGGGCCAGGCAGTTGGTGGTGCATGATGCGTTGGACAGCACATCGTGTTTGGAAGCATCGTAATCACCGTCGTTCACGCCGATCACAAGAGTCAAGTCTGCATCATTGGCCGGTGCGGTGATGATGACTTTTTTGGCGCCTGCTTTCAGGTGGACCGCCGCTTTGTCGCGCGCGGTGAAGAGCCCGGTGGATTCGACCACGATATCTGCCCCCAGGTCTTTCCAGGGCAGGTTGGCGGGGTCGCGTTCTGACAAGACTTTGATCGATTTTCCGTTAATCGAAATCCCATCGCCTTCGACTTTGACATCGCCTGGGAAAACCCCGTGTACCGAGTCGTACTTGAAAAGATGAGCCAAGGTTTTGGCGTCTGTGAGATCGTTGACTCCAACGATGTCAATGCCGCCTTGCTCAAATGCCGCCATGGTGACGAGACGTCCGATGCGTCCGAATCCGTTGATACCGACTTTGATTGCCATTGTTGTCCTCCTGTTGTTGAATCTAGGGTTCAAATTTGAATTTGTTGATAGGAAACTGGCGGGTCGGTAGGGAGTTCGAGAGGTTCACCACGTTTATCCTGCAACCGGGCATAGTTCCCGCCATTTCTCTCAGTGAGTATGATACAAGTTCACTCCCAGTTGCGGAAGGTTTAGAAAATGAGTCAATGCAATTGATGCGCATTAATATTTTTCTAACATAATAAAGTATGCATCCACAGGGATACGTTTGGCTATAGGCTTACTCTAAGCAACTTATTCTTCATTCGGCAGAGTTACATTGTTGTTCAATTGTAATTCCGGCTTTGCCATATCACTTTGCATCTCTCGCGGCAGCATCCACACCTGAGCGCCGGTTTGATTGGTGAAATATAGGTTCGATAGCGAAGGCTGCAATCCATCGCCGTCTGCCCATAGGGCGAAGAAATCAGGGTGGGCATTCAACACCCGGCGTACGTAGGTGTGATTGCGCGGGCTGTTTTGGGTGAGC
>CAZEZQ010000140.1:0-9517 GCA_964516245.1 uncultured bacterium
TGTGCTGCAGGCTGTTGCCTCCATGTCCGTTCAACAACATCAATTTCATTACTCCGTGCGCTTCCAAAGAAATAATGATGTCGCGAATGACCACATCCAACGTTGAAGGATTGATGGAAATGGTCATGGGGAATTTCATCAAATTGCTGTCCACTCCATAAGGCATGGTGGGTAACAAAACCACCTTGGCGCCTTGGTTGTATGCCTTTTCACAGGCGATGTCACCGATTTGGCCTACTGTGAGCGTGTCTGTGCCATAGGGCAGATGAAAATTATGAGGCTCTGTGGCGCCCAAGGGCAGCACCGCCACTTCGGGCATGTTTTCTTTCACATCTCCATATTTGATTTCATTCAGTTTCCACGGTTTCATTTCGTTTTTTCCATTCTTGTATCGTTAATTCTGCGCATTGTTCCAAGGGCATACTATCTGTGCGGACGACAAAATCAGCAGTGGCTTCGTACAATGGTTTGCGTTCTTCCAACAATTCTTCAATTTCTTCTACGGAAGATTTGGTTTGGGTAAGAGAGGGACGATTTTTGTCTTTCTGTATATAGCGGGTGATGGATTCGATTGACGATTGCAGCCACACGACAAATCCACATTCTTTCAGCCGCTTGCGATTGATTTCACGGGTAACCGCTCCCCCTCCGGTGTCGATAATGATTCCGTCATGTTGGCAAAGTTCGTCGATCAGAATTTCTTCTTCAATTCGAAATTCTTCCCATCCATACCGTTTTACGAATTCCGCAATCCGCATTTCAAATCTTTCTTCCAGCATTTCATCACAATGATATACCGGCATTACCAATGTATCGTGCAGCAAATCGCTGAGGGTGGTTTTCCCGGTTCCTCTGTATCCAATCAATACCAAATTCATCGCTGGCCCAACGCTTCCTTTACCGCTTTTTGCATCACCGTTAGTGGAGCCTGTTCTCCCGTCCAAAGTTGAAACTGCTTGGCTCCTTGATGGACAAACATTGGAATCCCATTAATGGTGCGGGCAAATCGCCGTTTGGCCCGTTTTAACAAGAGGGTTTCTGCAGGATTATAAATCATGTCAAATACCACATGCCGTTCTGAAAACAGTTCTTCGGGAAGCAGGCATTCATCTTCGTGGGGGTGCATTCCAATCGGCGTGGTATTCACAATAATATCAGTTTCGCGAAAGATTGATTTCAACTCTTTAGGCTCTAACGACAGTCCTGAAACCATTTTCTTCCCGTGTTGTGTGACTTCTTGGGCTAGTTTTCTGACTTTTTGTTCGTTCCGTCCGGCGATAAAAAACCGTTCTGGTTTTCGTTCGCACGCGATGGCAAACGCCGCAGCCCGGGCCGCTCCGCCTGTGCCCAGCATCACTACTGTCTTCCCGTCAATACGTTCTTCGGTTTCTATGGCTTGAAGGGTACCGTATCCATCCGTATTGGTTCCATACAATTTTCCATTGTCGAGAGTCACTGTATTTACCGCGCCGATTTTCTCCGCCAGAGGGGTAATTTCATCCATATACTCCATCACTTCAATCTTGTGGGGGATGGTAACAGACAAACCGCGAAGAGAAAAACCAATCATCCCTTCCAATGCCATTTTTACGTTTTTGACATGAAAGGCTACATAGACGTAGTTCAGCTCGAGTTCGTGAAATGCGGCATTGTGCATTACCGGTGAGAGCGAATGTTCCACTGGGTCACCGATTACGGCGCATACTTTGGTTTTTCCATTGATATTCATTACCAAACGAAGGGGGAGCCCCCATCCTTTCTCCGGTCAAAATAATTTCTAGTAGTGTGTTACGGATACAAATAAAGGTGACAATTTTAGAGACTAAACCCAATCGCTTAAGCAAACAATGGCTCGGCAGGAGCACGCCGCGGCGTATTTAAAACTTCGCCCTCCTGAAGGCTTCGTATAAACAATTTCATTGCCATAATTCTATTCATGTCTGACTCCTATTATAAATTGTGTATAATCCAATCCCTTACAAAAACAAACCCCCAAGCGAGATAGGCTTGAGGGAATTTATGCACCATTGAATGATTGAATCATTTTAATCGACGAAATCGCGTAATTTTCGGCTCCGGATGGGGTGGCGCAATTTTCGCAGAGCTTTGGTTTCAATTTGGCGAACGCGTTCGCGGGTGACACCGAAGCGGTTTCCTACTTCTTCCAATGTACGTTGATATCCATCGCCGATTCCATAACGCAGGCGTAGTACGGTTTCTTCACGTTCGGTCAGCGTTTTTAGAACGGTTTCCATCTGTTCGTTCATCACCGCATCCGACGTGCTGTTTGATGGAGAGGGTACGTTTTTGTCTTCAATAAAGTCTCCGAAATTCGTATCGCCTTCGTCACCAATCGGGGTTTCCAATGAGATCGGTTGTTGAGCGATTTTAAATACCCCGCGCACTTTATCGACTGGCAGCGAGATGATATCTGAAATTTCTTCAGGAGAGGGTTCGCGTCCCAGTTCTTGCACCAGTTTGCGAGTGACGCGAGTCATCTTGTTGATTGTTTCGATCATATGAACGGGAATACGAATGGTGCGCGCTTGATCGGCTATGGCGCGAGTGACGGCCTGGCGGATCCACCAGGTAGCATAAGTGCTGAATTTGTATCCCCGGCGATATTCAAACTTGTCGACCGCCCGCATCAAACCGATGTTGCCTTCTTGAATCAAGTCTAAAAACTGCAGGCCCCGGTTGGTGTAATTTTTGGCGATGGATACTACCAACCGCAAATTGGCTTTCACGACATCCATCTTGGCCAGGTGAGAGATGTTTTCTCCTTCTTTGATTAACTCGACCACTCGTTCGAGAAGTTCGGGTGATTCTTGCAGTTCTTTTTCTGTCTTCGCTATCCGGTCTTGAGCCCGCTGAAAGCGTTTGCACATTTGCAGCAATTCTTCACGAGGGCGGCCGGTGCGTTTTTCCAATTCACTTTTTCCGAAACTGGTATACCGAAGTTTTTTATACAAATCGTTAACATCTTTGGCTTTTAGTTTCAGTGTTTTTTCAATCCGCTCGATTTCTTTATGGGAGTCTTTGATTTTGCGGTGATAGCCGATCAATTTTTTGGCAATTTTACCCAATTGCTCATGATCCAGTTTCATGGAGATCAACAAATTGCCTAAGTGTACTTTTTTACTAGTCAAATCGGAATGGGATTTTTTGCTGGCCCGTTTTTCCAATTTGAATAATTCCGCCTGCTCCCGTTTCCATTGGCTTAATTTGGATCGCAAATCGGCGACAATGGATTCCCGGTCGACATCTTCAAACGATTCTTTTAAATCAAAGTTCTGAACCACATCTTCAAGCCGGTATTGGCCATCTTCCAAGCGGTCGATGCATTTTTCAATTTCTTGCAAGCCGGTTACCGATAAAGCCAATGCCCGGCAAATCTTAAACCGGCCGGATTCAATCTTTTTTGCCAATTCAATTTCTTGTTCACGGGTTAATAAAGGAACCCGCCCCATTTCCCGAAGATACATTCGCACTGGGTCATCTGCCCGAGTGCGCGCATCTTGCATCTCATCTTCGCACTCTTCTTCTTGTTCGACGGAAGCCGCGTTTCCCCGATTCTGACCGTTTAGATTAAAATCATCAACAACAGGAATATCCAAATCGCTGAGCATGATAAAAATATCATCGATTTCCTCAACACTCATTGATTCATCGTTGATCATTCGATTGACATCGTCATAGGTCAGCCGGCCGTTTCGCTCACCCAATTCAACCAACTTTTGAAACTTTTCCGAACGCGGCCGTTCTTCTACAACTTGAACATTTGGCATGGACCATATCTCCCTTTTTCGCGTCTATCGAGCATAGTCCTCAACTCTTCATTACAATGGAATCTCCCAGCTTCAACACTGCATAGCAAATACTCATTTCATATAATATTTTGGTGGGATGGATATAGGAGGATTTTGCCGTATTGGCATAAGTGTGGAGGTTGAACGATTCGTGATAGGTGTAAAAATCAATCAGTTCCAATCGTTTCTCACCCTGTTTCATGAATCAAAATCACCTCTCAAAACCACTCATTCGTAACCCATATTGAAATTAGTATAGTCATGTGTTTCACAGCAAACAAGAGTGTTTTTTATTTTTCTAATCCAATTTTGAAAGTGTTGTTTTGGTCACTTCTTTCGTGAATTCGTCGGTATGCAAATTGCCACCCAAATCTTTTGTCGATTGGCCGGCCTTAAGTAATTCAATGATGGATTGGTGCAAAGCATCTGCAATCTTCATTTCACCCAACTCTTGCAGCAATAAAGTTAATGCGATGAAAATTGCAGTGGGATTGGCTAAATTTTTCCCCGCAATATCCGGCGCCGTTCCACCGGAGGCATCGAACATCGCCAATTGAATGTCTCCCTTTTCATCAAACGCATAACTTCCACTGCCACCGATACCGATCGACCCGACTAGGCCGCAAGCCATATCTGACAAAAAATCACCGTATTCGTTTAAGACCAAAATCACCCCATAACTTACGGGCTGCATAACCACTTTCGCCAATAAGGCATCAAAGAGTTCTTTGGAATGATTCACTTCTGGATATTTTTGCGCCACCTCATTCACCACCGATTGAAAAAGACCATCGGTTACGGATTGTATGGTGTATTTGGAGGAAGAACACATGGGTTTATGCAGTTTCTTTGCCAATTGAAAGGCAAATCGCGCCGCTTCTTCGCAGGGCTTGCGTTCGACCATGCGAATGGATACCGCTGAATCCCGGCCGATCATTCGTCCCGGGTCTTCATACGTTCCTCCCGTCGCCACTCGGATGATATCCAAATCGAGGGTTTCTTTGAAATTGGATTGCACCCCAGGGATGGTGAAAACAGGCCGGTGTATGACACTAAAATTGCACCGTTTTCGCATGACCGCATTGGGGCTTTCTTTTTCTGTGATGGTTGGATATTTCACCGCATATTTGGTTTCGCAAATCGCTTGGTAGGCTTTGTCATACACCATTTCAGAATTCACAGTCCGCGCTTCCAGGCTCATATCCACCTGTTTGAATTCTATATCGATAGGCAATTGCCCCATTAGGGTATGGACAGATTGGCATAATTCCGCGCTGATTCCGTCTCCGAGAAATTCAGTGATGATGAACCCCATTTTGACTCTCCGTATTGGTAGATTGATTGAATTGAATTTATTTGAAAGTGTATATGGATAGGCGTTAGATTGAAAGCGGTGGATATTGACCATTACTTGCCGATTGTGGTGAACTCCACCACATGATAAGCCGTTTGATTGTCTGGAATACGTTCCACGATTTCTCCCGTAGGCCCTATGAGGCCTGTTATGCCGGTATTTCCAACCCGGACCACTGGAAAGCGGTTTTCGGCGGCGCGAAAAATACACAACAGAAAATGCTGCATCAATCCCGGAGAACGCTTGAACCAGGCGTCGTTTGTGATATTGACAAGAAATTCCGCACCTTGTTTTTTCGCTTGATGGATCATCCAAGGAAGGCTGGATTCATAACAAATCGCCACCGCATAATTGGCTCCATTATCCAATTCAAAAATTGTTTGTTTTTTCCCCCGTTGAAAGATACCCGCCCCCGCTTCTTCGATCAGCGTTTCAATCATATTCATGGGCCAGACTGTGTCCAAAGGTATCCATTCGCCATAGGGGACCAGATGGATTTTGTCGTACGAAGGGGTAGTGGAAAGGTCGACTGGATGTTGATTGAAATCAAACTTTTGCTTGGGTGAAAATTGTACGGCACGGTTCCAATAATCCCAATTGTCGTCGTTGTACCGCTTTCCATATACAGCCCCAATTAACATTGCAACATCTTTTTGTTTTACCAGCGCCGTAATTTCTTCGATCACCGAGGGCCAAAAATTGATGGGAGAAGCCACCGTGCTTTCAGGCCAGACAATTAAATCGGGATCACGAAACAGGGTTGCTTCACTGAGAGTCATACATTTGGCGAGCACGTCCATTGTGCTGGTATTGTTTTTTTCTTCCAAACTGAAGTTGGGTTGAATCAAGGCCACTTTGACTGGAGTGCCGTTTTTATAGCGTTCATGCAGTGATTCGATTGTACGAATTCCATAAAAATAATTTCCTGCCCATGCCAGCAAGATCAAACCGAGAAAAAGATAAACAAATCCGGAAGCAAGATCATGGAATACATTCAGGCTTTTTCGGGACCAGGCATGCTGGAAAATGAAAATCAATTCGGCAATGCATTGGTTTCCCGCGGCGATGAGAAAGCTTAACCCATATACTCCTAACCAATACGTGCTTTGCAGCATGGCAGGGAACTGATAAAGAGAATGGCCCCAATACCCCCAGGCAAACGCAAACGGGCCCAATGAGCGAATGTACTCGATAGCAGCAAATAAAAAACCCGCCGCCAGGATGCGCCAATAGGAAAATTGAAAATAGCCAATCCCCACAAAAACGACCGCCATATACACAGAAAGCAGGATGATCAACAGGATCATTCCCGGTATGGTGACATGCATCAGCCAATACAGCAAAAGCGTATAAAACACCAAACCTGTCCAAAAACCCAATGTGGCATTATGCCTATGCTCGCGGGGCCTAATACGAATGAGGGCGGGTACGAGCGCTGCAAAAATGAAAAAGAAAAAACTGAAGGGCGGAAACGAAAGGGCTAACAAGACAGCCGAGAGCAGAACGGCAATTAAATCATTCCGGCTCAGATTCGGCATCAGAGTAGAAATCCATGTCATCTTCATTGCGGGGATATTTTTCACTGACTCGATATTCTCCTGAAAACCAGCGTCCTAAGTCAACCATTTTACACCGCGCCGAACAGAAAGGAAACGTAGATGTTTTGCTCCCTTCCGGCAAGGGCTTCCCACAGGTAGGACAATTCAGCGGGAGAATCGATGTCATGGTTCAAAAACGCTCCAAATAATTAATCATTTTAATTGTACTTCTTATAATGAATTTTAAATGGGAATAGAATATTTCTTACGATATACAAATCTTTACCAATTCACAAACCGCGCGTTTGCCCAATCTGCATGATCTGAATTTGTTCCGTCGTTCGCGGGAGTTACCTTCAAGGTAAGTTGTACTCTCTCTTCCACATTTACCATCACCCGTCTTGGAGGCATTGAGCTAGTCATTACCGGACTTTCCCACAAGACGGCTCCATCACCCAGTACAATGAATTTTACCGATGCCGGCGAATCGAGAGGTACTTCATCATCGACACCCACTTCGGCGATAAAGTGATCGTAGCCCCAAGGCACATCGACAGAGACTTCACACGCTGCATGCACACCCAATCCTTTTCTATACTCTTTTTCGTTGATAATGAGCGCATTACCGTCTATCGAGGTATCGTTCTTGGGCTCTCCCCAGTCAAATGATATGACATTGTACTCCATATCGCTCACATATTGGGCTCGTGAAGGTCCCGAATTCCACAAATGCGCGATTAACATAATAAGCACCAGGACAAAAGTGATTTTCGTCAAACTCGAACTCTGTTTCCACATAATTAACCTCACAATGTTGTAGAAGAATTTTCAATCCACTATCAATCACTTTAGAAAAATTGAGATGCTGAATAAGGAGGGCGAGGCTCCCGCCGAGCCGGTTTCTCGATCAAACGGCGAAACCCCACCCCATTTACAGTAATGATATTCGATGTCTACAAATATATAATACTTATTAGAATGCAGTATCCTTAGATCACAATCAAGATGAGGCAATGGGGTTTTTGTCTTGGTTCAACCACTTGCGGTAATCAATCGAAAGTTTCAAACCGGCAAATTGGCATTTGACTTCTACCAACAGGTTGGAATCTTTATTAAATTGCAAACGGGCTTCTGCCTTGCCTGGATCATCCTTTTTCTCTGTTGGTTGGGTGCCCTTTAACCGGTATTTATAAACTAGAAGAGTGTAATCTTTATTTTCTTCTTCTTCCACTTTGTTCGGAATCCCCAACTTTTCGACCAATTCTTCACGTGTAGGAAGATTCAGCATGTCTTTGTCTACATTTTCGATTTTGGCGTATACATGGCGCTTTTTGGTATCCACTTCGGCATTTCCCATCGCGCGCAATGAATACTCAAAAAACTTTGGCGGGATAATTTCCAAAAAGACTTCTGAAAACCGCGCCGAATTCATTTTGTCTTCATGGTTTGTTGTGATGGTGAATATCAAATTCGGACCCGCCAGTGCGGTTGTCTCATCCTCCGAATCTTCATCCTCACTGGTTCGGGCAAAAGTATAAACCCATTTTTCACCGGCCCCCAATTGATCTTTTTGGCTGGGGTCTACTTCGGTAAGATAGGTTATATCTTTTTCATACAGCATAGGATCTTTGAAGAACAGAACAAAATGGCTGTCTTCCACATGAGTTGCAAAATTCTGGTCGAAATCATCCAATTGGTTTTTGAATTCAAGCAGACGCAAATAAACGCAGCCGGCAAGCCCGATTATAATCACCAGCATGCATAATAACATCCATACGTGGCTTGGAATTTTTCTCAACCTCATAGTAACTTCTCCGTTGTAGAATTGTATAAATTCCCTTTTGTGGTACTATAACGCAAAATTGGAATTTGTAGGGAGGATAAAAAATTATGTCACAACTGGCAACTGATACTGGATATGTGGTTCGCCATGTGGATGATGTTGAACCAACGCCATGCCCATGCGGGAGCGCCACCCGCATCATCAAAGCCGATGACTGCAAAGATGTGGGATTCCACATTACCCACATCCAAGATTCCCGCACCCATTATCACAAAAAAACCACCGAAATTTACCACATTTTAGAAGGCCATGGCACGTTGGAAATCGGCAGCGACAAAGTGGAACTCCGCCCGGGATTGACAATCTTAATCAAACCGGGCACCCCTCATCGTGGATACGGCGACTTCAAAACCATCGTGGTCCCCCAACCCGCTTTCGACCCATCAGACGAATTTTTCCCCGATGAAGAGTAGTTCACGTATCAGGAATGAGTTTGTAGTTGCCTATAGAAGAGCGAACGCTCCAGCCAAGCCAGTTGTTGATGTGTGGAGGGCGACGCTCCTGCGGAGCCGGTTGATCGAATCACTTCTGATTTACCAACATGGCCTGCACAATCCACAATGATGTTGCAAAAAGGCATTGAGTCATTTTTGTTGGATGTCTCATGTGTTGGTTTGGATGCGATTGATGCAAGCTTTCAATCAGTCCGGCTCGGCGGGAGCACGCCACGGCGCATTTTCAACCTCGCCCTCCTAACAGCAACGATCGGCTCGATGGGAGCACGCCTCGGCGCATTTCCAACGTCGCCCTCCTACCGGCAACGGCGAACCCTCCTTCTGAGACGCGAATGCTTGTTTAACTTTGCAGGAAAGGATCAAGTAGTCTATACTATTCGAACAAGAAAAACTCTTGTAAATTGCTCTGAAACTGTCCAATTAATCAAGGTGATCGATGAAACAAACAATCGTAGTTCTTTTTTTAATAAGTGGATTCTTGCTTCTTTTTTCGATCAGTCTTGAAGGGGCAGCAAGGC
>CAZEZQ010000141.1:0-9473 GCA_964516245.1 uncultured bacterium
CTCCAAGATATGGTATCATAAAACGGTAGATTATACTTTTTGCCGGAATGTCAGCTATCTTAACAAGAAACACAAAATGTAGGGTGGGCTTCAGCCCACCAACGAAGCGTATGCATAACCAATGAGAATCTCAGAAATTCCATCCCAACTGGCATATAAAACACAGCCGTAACCGCCAAAAAGTCTTTTTTGGAGCGCAGGCGTCCTCGCCTGCAATATCATACATTGCAGGTTTGTTATCTGCGTTACTGTTTATTGTGTGGTCGTGTTTTCTGGATTGTTTTTTTGCCGGTTCGTCAATTCTCAAACTCATTTTTTCCCTTGATTAAAAAGCACATCAATTCTTGGGCTATTATGATTATATGGCTTCACTAGTAAATCAAGATCATTATCACCATCAAAATCACCGAATTGGCCTTCATGAATCCCTTGCCCTTGTTGAGCGACTGTGTGATTGAGCCCGCCTTGGCCATCTCCATACCAGATATGGGTTTTGGCGTTGTCGCCCGCACCGGGATTGCCCATTTCACCAATCATGATATCAAAATTGCCGTCTTGATCCACATCCCGCATTTCGCAGGTGTGCCCGTGATTGACATATACAAGTTTGTTGCCCACCCATTCACCGTTTTTCCATTCAAACCACTTGGCGTCCCCATTCATATCCCCGGGAGAAAAGACCAGCTCAGGCCTGCCTCCTTTCACCAGCTGGCCAGCAGCGCATTGCGTGAATCGCAATGAATCATCAATGACATGGGCTTCATATTCATGATTCCCAGTGTGTTTAAACCAGCGGCCCCCGCCGACAATATCCGTCACGCCATCCTGATTGACGTCAACTGGAATAGAAGGGAACCCTTCCATCTCACGACCTTCATCCCAAGTGTATATCACTTCATAATCCCATGTTTTCACATTTTTAGGGTCATCTGGAATTGCAAATAATAGCAGCTTTTTCCCACGTTGATTCCAGGAAATCAGTTCGGCTTCGCCGTCACCGTCATAATCAGCCCAGCTTTGATCGTGATGTTTGCTGGCGCCATCGTTTTTGATCAACCGGCGCTTCCAAGGTTTTTCAAAATTTGGATGAGGATTTTCCCACCACCACATTTCATTTCCGCTGGCATCCTGGCCCAAAATGAGATCCAAATCGCGGTCACCGTCAATATCGCCATAGGTTCCTCCCGCCTCTGGATTCAATGGTTCATTGCCGATAATGAATTTTTCAAATTTCTCCCCATTAAAACGATACCAAACAATGGATGGAGTCTCTGTACGCTCACCGACGATAAAATCATCATGTCCATCTCCATCGATATCGAATATCACGCAGCAAGTTTGCTGGTCACCCGGGTTGGGAATGGGAATATCGCCATCCACCGAACTCATTGTTTTCCATTGAACCTGAGCACCCACAGTACCGATACAAAATAGAGCCATCGTGAAGGTAAAAGATAATGTTCTAACCATAATAAAATCCTCCCACATAAACTTAGTGCACTAAGAATATCACATATCATTTCATTGATAAACGGCAGGATTGAATTTTTCTTGAAAAATGAACCAGACGGTTGCGCAATGAACCATTCATACAAATTGCAGACTTGTTTTTTTCTTTGCTCGCAAAATCAATACTTCAGCTCCTTGAATTTTCGGATTCATCAAAAACTGAAAGAGTTCGCGATTAAAGGGTTTCTGTTCCGGATCACGATCTTGAATCAATAATTCATAACCGGAAAACAAGAATGTGAATGGATAAAACAGAATGAGGAATGGAAGAGTAATCGCTTTATATTTGCTGGGATACAATTTCTCAATTTGCATACCGGCAGCATGTAGAAAATAGTGCAAAACCGGGAATTCAATCACGAAATTGTGGGATCGGTAATATTCTTCCAGAGGAATGTTGTAGCGTACAAAGCGATGCTTGCGGTTGTGAAAACCACTAAGTAGAAACGATAATCTGGATCGTATCCGCATCATATTCGGTGTAGTAAGAAACAAATCTCCACCCGGTTTAACAATACGTGAAAGTTCTTTGATTGCTTCTACATGGTTGCATACATGTTCCAGGACTTCTGAACAAATAACCACATCAAATGAATGGTTTTCGAAGGGTAAACCTTCGAGTAAATCAACGTTCGCGGTAACTTGAATATCATTCGGCAATTCAGGATATGTCGAATGATTGGTACCATGCAGATTGGTAAAACCCTTATCATGCAGCCCTTTTAGAATATTGCCAAACCCACAGCTGATGTCTACAATCTTGACTTGCTTATCATCAATAGATTCAACAACCGCCTTGATCACGTTCTTTGTGATAAATGCTTGTGCCATAAGAAAATCAATTCATTAAAGTACGAGAATAGTAATTTATTATACAAAAAAGCCGCATGAGCATTCTACCCATGCGGCTGAATGTATACATTCTTCAAATCTATTTTCCGTTGCCGTAATGGGCGGCCATGTCAACCAATGTTACAATTTTAATTTTATCGGCGTTGCCGGCTTGTCCGAATGCGATCATGCGGTGTTTGCATACTTCTTTCATCGCATCCCGTGCCGGTCCCATGTATTTGCGTGGGTCAAATTCTTCGGGCTTTTCAGCAAACACTTTCCGAATCGCGCCGGTAATGGCCAAACGGTTATCGGTATCGACATTCACTTTACGCACACCGTGTTTGATGCCACGTTGAATTTCTTCCACTGGAACACCGTACGCTTGCTTAATGCCGCCGCCGTGGTTATTGATAATTGCAACCAATTCTTCGGGAACCGAAGACGAACCGTGCATCACCAAGTGCGTATTCGGCAACTTTTTGTTGATTTCTTCAATGCGATCCATGGCCAAAATATCGCCGGTTGGTTTTTTGGTGAATTTGTAAGCGCCGTGGCTGGTCCCAATGGCGACTGCCAGGGCATCCACTCTGGTTTTTTCAACAAAGTCGACTGCTTCAACTGGATCGGTTAACAGCTTGTCCCGGTCCAGTGTGCCTTCAAATCCATGTCCATCTTCTTTGTCGCCCGAACCGGTTTCCAAACTGCCCAGGCAGCCAAGTTCACCTTCGACTGAGACACCTTTGGAATGGGCCATATCAACCACTTTGCGGGTGACTTCAACGTTATAATCATAAGAAGCCGGGGTTTTGCCGTCGGCTTCGAGTGAGCCGTCCATCATGACGCTTGTGAATCCATTTTCAATAGCGGAAATGCAGGTTTCAGGACTGTTGCCGTGGTCTTGGTGCATCGCGATGGGGATATTGGGGTGCAGCTCGGCGGCTGCGAGCATGAGATGGCGTAAATAGTTGTCATTGGTATATTTACGCGCACCGCGGCTGGCTTGAACTATGACCGGTGAATTGGTTTCGACAGCCGCTTCCATAATGGCTTGTATCTGCTCCATATTGTTGACGTTAAATGCAGCGAGACCGTAACCGTTTTCTGCGGCATGATCCAGAAGTGCTCTCATTGGAACCAGGGGCATATTGCTGGCCCTCCTTTTGGGATGATGATTTTCGAATGATGAATTTCGACGGAATGTTGAACATCCCCGACGAATACGATTCACCATGAATGTTAGTGAATCGCTCGATATTTTACCGACATCCCTTACAAAACGGAATGTCTATAGAAAATGATTTTTCACTCAATGAGATTAAATTTGTGTTTGATTGATTGACTTTGTGATATAGTTCACTATAGTTAAACGAAATCAGTAATAACAAAAACATCATTTCTAAAGAGGACATCATGCGCGCAACATCTTGGACCTACCAACTCAATTGTTGCAGTGGCTTTAACCCCATATGGAGATAAAGCTTTTACGGGAAGTTTGGATGGAACTGTGCGTATGTGGGACCTGGAAAGTTCAGAGCAATACAACACAACGACTGTTGAAGATTGGGAGTTGCACGAGTAGTAGATTATGATTATACGATGTTGATTACGTTTGAATCCCCCTGGTTTCTAAAGAATTAGGGGGATTCAAATCGTCTTGATCCAGGATATTTTTCAGTTCATCAATGACGATTCGGCAAAAAGTCTTTTTGGAGCGCAGGCGTCCTCGCCTGCAATAACATACAGTGTAGGTTGGTTACCTTCGTTTCTATACATTGTGTGACCGTTTTCTGGATCTGACTTTTTGCCGGTTCGTCATCAATAATTCATCCAATTTTCAATAATTGTTTGTTCGTCTTCGTCTACAAATGGATTGTCAACAACTTTCACATTATTTATATCAAATGGACGGTCGGTGAGTGAAAAACCCATAGAAGGTTCTTCGGCGGGGCAGATCACTGATTCAATGGGCCCGAATGAAGCCGAACTTTGCAATCCTGCCGCTTGGCCAGATGCAATGAAACTTTGGCAGCCTTCAGCATCGAGTGGTGGCACAATCGTATACGTGATGACTTGGCCGGGTACAGTGTTGAAATGAATGGTTCCATCGCTCTGGCGGCGTTGTGCGATACCTGGTTCAACAATTTCCCACGCCTCCGGAGGTTTTTCTACAATAGTGATTGTATTTATGTTGAATATGCCAAAAGCAAAAGGGCTCAATTGAACTTCGACTGGTTCACCCGGGGTATAAGCCGGATTCGAAAAAGTGCGGTTGATAGTAACCGGAACAATACGGTTCAAGTCTCGAACAGCCACCGAAACTCCTCCTTGAAACGTTTCTGTACTGATCGCTATATAATGAGTTCGGTTTGGCTGCAGGTAGATCAATATTCGGCCTCTGTTCTTTCCACTAAAATCAATTTGAGAGATGGGATAGGGTAAAAACGCTTCATCATAGATTGCGGCATTAAAATCACCTTCAAAATCGTTGGAAAGAAAATCGACGACAATAAAATGATAGGCTTGATTTTGTGGAGTAAATTGATACCACACTTCTTCTAAATCTTCGGTTTCAAACTCATTGATCTTACTTGGCCCGTTCACTTCAAGTTCAGTCGGCGGCTCACTGTTTAATTGGGGTTGGCGCACTGTGAGATTGTATGGAATGGTAGACGTGGCCGGATCGGGTGTGACTTTGAGAAAATAGCGTTGATTCTTATCCAGTACGCTCCAAATCGGTTCTCGGTCGTCTCCTGTTTTCAATACGCGATTGAGATTGCTCTCGTGAAACAAGCGCATTTCATAGCCCTCGGCTTCATATTCTTCTGGAGTGGCGGCTTCTATAAGAAAGCGGTTTTGCACCGGCGATAGGATTTGTTGTGGGGTGGAAAAGCTAAACCAATCTTCTTCGTTTTTCTCTTCAATAGAATCTTCCACAGGATCGCCATTCAGCGAGATGATTTTTACCTCAGGATCGAGTACGCGCAATTGAAAACGGCCTTTGCTTTTGTTGCCGCTTACCGATATTCGGTAATTTTGATTGCCCTCTAAAATCTCCCATATCCCATCATGGCTTTGCCAGGTTTCGAGTGGTGTAGACAACCCCTCACGAAAGAGCCGGTATTTCGTATTTCGCAAAGGGTTATTATCACTTTGGGGAGTTTGAAAACGCAGGCGTCCTCCCAGCGACATTTCTCTGAGCGGTGGAGTCGTAAACGAAAACCATTTTGTATTTCCAATGTCGCCGATGTTGGCTTCTACCATTTCACCATTGATTTCAATGGGTGTTGGGGGGTCAAAGGTTTCTTCTTCAGAATGAATAATATCCAAAGCGTAAAATCCAACTGTATCGAACAATGAATTGACAGTGACAAAATAATTATTATTTTCACGAAGAAAAGCAACGATTTTTGAATGAAGCTCAACACCGCCGTCATCATTGGTATCGATAATGTTGTTTGACACAATCGGACCACTCAATTCCAATAACGGGTCTAACGAAGTACTAAAGGGCAGATCGGGCACTGGATGAGTTTCAATGGCGTAATATCCACTCGACGGTACAGAAAATCTGTATCGATTTTCTGTATTGCTATGTGAGATCTCTCCCAAAACAAAAGGTCCATCAACCAAAAGTTCACTCGAATCACCTGCGTTGAACATCAACAATTCATACTCGTATACATTTGTTTCTCCATTTTCGGAGGTCAATTCAACGGATACCTGTTGCAGGCCATTTGGGAATTGATTGGTTTTTACAGGTATAGACTGCAAAAATTCCGTTCGTGGTTCAGTATAAGCAATCTCTCCATCAATTTCGCCTGTGGTATTGTTGTCATATATTTCACCATTCACACTCAAGCGGAAATTGGAGATAGCATTGTCGCCTGATATATAAAATTGAAATGGAACGGTTCCTCTCGAACTTCGGTTGGCATTGGGATGAAACAATGTGACTGACGGTTGTGTTCGATCTTCTTGCAAACCTGAGATGCAAAGTGAATACGTTTGCTGAAAACCGAAATTTACTTGTCCAGAGACAACTAGGGTGTAATCGCCTGGAACGGGATTTTGAATATACACTTGCTCAACATTGTCCCGATGATTGGTTTGATCTTGTTGTGCCAGCTCATCAGGATTCAAAGGATCCAGCGTCCAAGGAAAATGCCGGCCGTCCGGTCCAAGAATTTGTATATCCAAATCATTCACTAACAACGGCGTTGTTTCATCAAGCCCCCCAAGAACTGGATTGCCCGGTGGATCAGTCCACACCAAAGTGGCTTTTATAGGCCCACTGCCGTCGTATGACAATTGATATTCATTCGTGGCTTCTGAAACCGAATCAAACTTTAATAGGCTTTCACCAGTTTGGTTTTGCGCGATGAAGTCGGTTGCTGCCTGGGCGTCCATCAATCCATAGCCAAAACGGTAATCCGGCCCAGGGCTTGAGCCTCCATCAATCGCCGTATGGATCAAAATGCTTTTCATTATCTCTGGTGTGGGCTCCGCGCCATCGTAGACACGCCGGAACATCTGGGTTAACAGCGCGACAGTACCCGCCACCGTAGGAGACGACATTGAGGTTCCACTAAAGGTGAAATATTCGTTATCTTTTTTGTGCGCCATGGAGATCAGACGAAATCCATTCGCCACAATATCGGGTTTGATTCGCCCGTCATCCGTAGGACCCCAGCTGGAAAAGCTGGTCATTGTATCTTCGGTGGGAACCGGATCTTCTTCTGGAATATCCAAAAGTGCCCCAACGGTAATTACATTTTTAGACGAGCCAAATGGTGTGATATTGCCATAACCGGCATAGAGAAATTCATCATCCAATTGGGGGACATAGCGCCGTTCTGAAGTATCATTTATTAGATAAGAGGTGGTTGGGGGAGGGGGAATGTCTTTCCGGTTGTTGCCGGAGGAGGTGACTGTAATGTGGTTGAATTCATAAATAAGATTGTCCCAAGCCCAACTGCGCGTGGAGTACCCGCTGAAAAAATGTGAGAAAAGAGGGTGGAAATCAGGATCCCCGTAGAACCGCCACTCGTCAACGGTTTCATCAAACACAAACCCAACGCTGGTTGCGTATGAATGGTTATTTTGTCGTTATGCTGCTCCATTTCAGAAAGATCGTTAGACCAATCAAAACAGAGAATGTGCGCATTGGGGGCCATCCCTTGCGCTTCCGGATTCCCATTCCCGCTGCCCACCATCGTTCCAGCGACATGGCTGGCATGCAAATGCAAATTGTTGGGGCCATCCATCTGGGTGGCTCGGCCGATGATTTGTTCATGCGAGAGCCGTACACTGCCAGCATCCCATATACCCGTCATCACTCCAGCGCCATCCAAATCGTAACCGCTGGTTCCTCCCGGTTGCAGTGTGTTGATTTTCGAAGTCAACTGAGAATTCAAATTGGTGGCTTGAAATGGGGGATCGATCTCAGTGATCAAACGAACCCAATTGTTCTGAGCTAATTTGGGGATGGAATTCAGAGGGAGCACAACCTTGTTGAATGTTTGACGGTAGTCGAAATCATTGCGGGAGGCATCGAGGCTTGCTTCGTGTGATTCTAAAAGAACTTTTGCCAAGTCAAATGGAGTGTCTTCAAAAAAGATGATTTTCACCGGCTTGGTTGGATTGGATGGTTCATTGGATTGTGCAGCAAAATTTCCTTTCGTCTTTGATAATTCCATTCGAATGGATTTGTCTAGCTTTCCATCTTCAGGAATATCAATTACACCATAGACATTAGCTTGTTGATGCAATTGCTGGAGAATTTCAGAACGCCCTTTGGCAAGATAAGCGTTTTGAGGGATGTATTGCATGAATTGAAGTCCACGTTCTTGCCAGGTTATTCGTTCTTTAATAGAAGCCGGTTTGTTAAATTGAACCAATACGTGGTGGATTCCCTTGTTCTCGTACTTCTGCTTCTGTTCGCTTTGAGAGGCAACATCGATATTCAAGCCATTCATTTGAACAGCTGGAGGAGGATCAATAGCGAATGATACTCCAGAATTGAAGCAAAATAAGAAACTCAAAAAGAAATTAAAAATTGATCTAAATCGAAAGGCACTCATGTATCCAACACCTTTTCCCATATTTGAAATGAAAAAATACCCAATATATTGAACGGCAAATCATTTCACCTATGGTGAGTATAGTATAAAAGTTGGAATCTAACGGGCGGGAAAGTGGGTTATTGCATCTTTTTACATTGTTATTATGGAATACAAGGATTTCATGAATCGTTGGAGAGTCTTTTTCTGATTCTTGCTTTCGCTTCTTCCCAATCAGAAATTTTAATTTTACCTTCTTCAAAAGCTTTCTCACGGTCTTTCAAAACGTCTTCATGCCAGCCTGGTGATTCGAATTCATTTTCATCTTTGGTTAAATCATCCCAAAGTTCTTCCATAAGAGAAAGTTTTTGAGCCAAGGTTAACTGTTTTAAGGGCAGATCAATTTTTTCCATAATAAGCAATTTAATCTGATTCAGGGATGGAGTCAATAATATCATCAGAAATCTGAGTTCTTCCAATTATGTCTGGATGAGGCTTGCGGCGTGTTGTTATAGTCGATTCTTGATCGTCAGATTCGATAATAAAAATAGCTTCCAATTTTTTGTTTGGTGGTAATTTAGGGATATCTTTCAGGTTTCCTTGATGGTCTGTTTCTAATTTCATTCGTTCAGTATGCATGGTAATCACCTATGTCTCTTGCCACAAAATAAGTTCGTTCAATTCAACTTTTCTATAATTGAATTTTAGCATTGTATATCGAGTCATAGTAGGAATTTATTCATATGGTTTGCCAATTTAGTGAGTATTATGTATATGGGGATTCATGAGATAGATGATCTAACTTTGCCTCCTGGCTTTGGTAATTTCATTTTGGCAAGTGCCATCTTTTTTGAATACAGATATATTCTCCAAAGTAATTTCGGCGATTCGTTCCAAAGCCGATTGGGTGAAAAACGCCTGGTGGCTGGTAATCAACACGTTGGGGAAAGTTAAAAGGCGGGCAAGGATGTCGTCTTGGATGACCTGATCCGACAAATCTTCAAAAAAGATGCCCTCTTCTTCTTCGTAAACATCCAATCCAGCCCCCCAGATCCATTTTTCCTTCAGAGC
>CAZEZQ010000142.1:0-9425 GCA_964516245.1 uncultured bacterium
ATCATAGAGAGTAGTAGAAAATATGGAGTAAAAAAATTATTTTTTCTCGGAAGCTCCTGTATCTACCCAAAACTATGTCCTCAGCCTATTAAGGAAGATTACTTACTCACTGGTCCACTTGAGCCAACCAACGAAGCCTACGCTATAGCAAAAATAGCGGGTATCACTATGTGCAAGGCATACAACAAGCAGTACGGGACAAACTACATTTCCGTGATGCCGACCAATCTCTATGGACCGAACGACAATTTTGACCTAGAAACTTCCCACGTACTCCCTGCTCTCATACGACGCTTCCATGAAGCTAAGGAGAAAAATAGCCCGAATGTTGTAGCTTGGGGTACCGGCTCACCCAAGCGTGAGTTTCTTTACGTCGACGATCTTGCTGATGCGTGTGTATTTCTCATGCAACACTACAACGATAGCGAGGTAGTAAATATCGGCACAGGAATTGACGTAACCATTAAAGAACTTACTGAGTTGGTAGCAGAAGTAGTCGGCTACAAAGGAAAAATTGAGTGGGACACGACAAAGCCAGACGGTACTCCTCGTAAACTCCTCGATGTTTCAAAGCTACATAATCTCGGATGGAACTACAAAACAAATCTGAAAGACGGAATCGCAAGAACTTATAAATCTTATCTCGCCAACCTTTGAAGCCTGACTAAAAATGGAACCCTACAAAAACAAAATCATTCAACTGCTCCGCTGGAGTGAAAGATATACAAAAACCGACATGGTGTATGTTGGGCAAAGTGGATTTTGGCTCATTTTAAATCAATCTGTGGGCGTGGTTATTTCTTTTTTGCTTTCAATACTGTTTGCTAACTTTCTTTCAAAAGAAGTATTTGGAATGTATCGATATGTAATAGCAACTGCAGGCATTATTACTGCATTCTCTCTTACAGGAATGAATACTGCAGTTGTACGAGCAGTAGCACAAGGTTTTGATAAGATTTTTAGAGTTGCAATAAGACAACAGCTCATTTGGAGTATTCCACGATTCCTTCTAGGAATGGGATTTAGTATTTATTATTTTCTCAATTCACATCAAATTTTTGGATTTGCTTTTTTAATTGTTTCAGTAATTTCAACGTTAGCAAGTATTACTAATACATATGGATCCTATCTAGTGGGTAAAATGCAATTTCAAGTCAACACAGTATACAGCATTTTTGTAAGTGTTATTCATTTCGCATCGCTTGCTCTTGTTAGTATTTTTATTCCTTCTGTTGTCTTTCTTGTACTTGCTTTTTACGGAAGCACTTTGCTGACTCAATTTTTTTTCTTATACAGAACAATTAAAAAAAATCATCCAACAGGTGAACAAATCCGTGAGGAGGATGTGAAATATGCCAAAAGTTTAAGCTTAATGAATATATTTAGCGCAATAGCAACCCAGATAGACAACGTAATTGTGTATCATCTGCTTGGTCCAACACAGTTAGCAATATTT
Source organism: uncultured bacterium (assembly GCA_964516245.1). Taxonomy (GTDB): domain Bacteria; phylum Hinthialibacterota; class Hinthialibacteria; order Hinthialibacterales; family Hinthialibacteraceae; genus CAZEZQ01. The sequence goes on from CAZEZQ010000142.1 coordinate 1,457, forward strand.
ATTTTTTCTACCATTCTACCAGACCGTATTAGAACAATCTTTACCACACTCTCTTCTGCTGCGCTCCCTAAATTGTCTGAAAAAAAAGGAAGTAGTTGGGAGAGTTTATTTTCTAAAATGAAAATTCTTTTTCTACTAGCATTATTTATAATTATTGTATATATACTTTTGGCACCTACACTTTTTAATTATTTTTTTCCGGAATATCTTTCTTCAGTGTTGTATTCCCAGATATACGTTTTCTCGCTTTTTTTACTTCCTACTTATGTCGCTCTTCCTTCACTACTTGCAACACATCAAAAAAAATATTTATATGTACTCAGTACATTTTTACCAATCGTAAAGATATTTATTTCCCTTTTACTTATTTTTCTTTGGGGTATATTGGGAGCGATATTAGGTAGAATAATCTACAATACAATATATACGTTCTTGTCGCTTTTTTATGCTCGAAAAAATGCAAACACATTATGACTAAAACACATCTAATCTACAGAATACCGCGCCATAGCGGAATTCTTGGTAAAATTTATGATAAAGTTTTTTTTACTATTCCCTGGTTAATACCTCCATGGCGATACAATTTATTCATTCCTTGGAGAAAACCAAACAAAGCTCCTCTTTCAATTTCATATAATCTTCTCAAAACTTTCAGGGCTTCTGGTAAAGTGAGATTTTATGATTTACATGAAAAGCGTACTTGTCATTTATCTCAAAATGATATTTTACTAGCTTTACCATGTAAAACTTTAGATGAAGTCTCATGGAAACATCCGTCAGTCTTTAAGATTACAGCAAAAACTTTTGAAGCGTACCCTGCACACAAAAACAAATTTCTAATAATGCCTTATACTCATGATGTTCAACATAACAGCTCAATCATTGGTCTTGTTAAAAAACATGGCGAAAATGTAATTTTAATTTGTGGAGAATATTGGACTGATACATGGGACAAGTCACCCATAAAACCATATGTAAAAAATCTGCTCAGGGTAGATATGGCTATTGATAGTGATGATTACCCTACAGTTAAGGAAGCATTTAACCCTAAAGGAGAAAGAAAATTTCTTTACGTTGGTCACACGGAATATTATAAGAATACAAAACAACTTGAAACTATCGCAAAAATAATACCAAATTTTGAAGGTGGACACATTGGAAGAGGATCAATAAAAGGTTGGGAGAAAATATCTAATGGCGCCGACTTAACCCCAGAATTTATGGGAGCAATAGCTAAAAAATACGACGTTTTTCTTAATACGAGCAAAGCGGACGCCCAAGCGACAACTATACTTGAACATATGTGTTTTGGTTTTCTTGTGGCATGCACACCTGAATCTGGTTACTCATATGATTCCATAATACCACTCAGCCCAACCGATACCTCATATAATGTCAGGCAGATTAAGAAAATACAAAATTTAGAGGAAGGTGAAATATTACGATTAACTCGCAAAAATCGTGAATATGCGATAAAATTTCATAATTGGGAAACTTTTTCAAAAAAAATAACAGATTTTATATATGGAAAATAAAAAGAAGGATAACTTAGTAGAAAGAATTAATGTAACAAAGGAAGAATTTTTAAATATTGAGAGAAATTTATTACTACACGAACATTTGCGTCGTTACGGTTCTATACGACGTTTCTGTTATGGTGATGTACTTGATTTTGCATGTGGATGCGGATATGGAACACATATGATCGCAGGTAACCCTGATGTTGATTCTGTGTTAGGTGTCGACATAGATGATGATGCAATACATTGGGCAAAAAAGGAATTTTCACATGAGAAAATTGAGTATAAAAATATAGATGTCACTACTCTTTCAGATAAATTTGATACACTGGTTTGTCTTGAAACAATCGAACATATCAAAGATACGGGATTAGTTCCAAAATTAGTAGAACAGTGTTCTATCGACAATATTATTGTTTCTTTTCCTGATAAAAAAACAACACACTACAACCCTCACCATTTGCATGATTTTGTTATTCAAGATTTAGTAGACCTTTTTCCTCAACATGTCATGTATCACAAGATACGTTTTGTAGACAGTGTCTCACTACTTCTGACACGACTGCCTGAAAAAGCACCTCATGATTTGTTTAGAAACCTTCAAGATTTACGATAGTTAATTTACACACTTTTTCAATTTCTAATCATTTTTTAATAACTTTTTCTTGTTGTCGTGGATATAACCATGTTCTTTTAAGAAAGAAATTATTTCTCTTACACTTTCGTTAACTGACATTTTATTTGTTTGAAGGTGTATGTCAGGATTTTCTGGTACTTCGTATGGATCACTTACGCCAGTAAATGCTTGTATCTCTCCGCTACGCGCTTTTTTATACATACCTTTTGGGTCTCGTATCTCACACAATTTTAATGGTGTGTCTATAAATATTTCAATATAATTCTCAACTTGTTGACGAAGTTTGAGACGTTGATTTTGATATGGTGAGATAAATGAGGCAACAACTCCTACTCCATTGCGACTGAGTAGGTTCGCAACAAATCCAATTCTGCGTATATTCTCATCTCTGTCTTTTTTAGAAAACGATAAATCCTTTGTCAAATTTTTCCGTACAACGTCTCCATCTAATCGTTCCAGCTGTGCTCTGTATGTTTGAAGCTCCCTAAAAACGGCGTCAGCCACAGTGGTTTTCCCTGCGGCAGATAGTCCTGTAAACCAGAGCACAAAGCCTTTATGTTTATATTCCATGTCTATGTTTCACTCGAACCGACACCTTTTCAATGTCACTTCATTTTAAAAAGAATAATTGTATTTTTCTATATCTTCCTTATATATTTCTTCCACTAAAGCCTTGCTTTTTTCATCATACCAATCTCTATAATGTCCGCGTTTTGTTTTGTTAACGTGTGAAAGTTTTTTTTCTTGTATATTTAATTCAGATAACATATTATCAAAATCCTTCTGCAGATGTTCAAATCTAATAATATAATCCATCTCTTCATCTAAGATGTCTGAGTAAAGTTGAGAGGTATAATGCTCATTAGGATGTATACCAAGATTTTTAATAAAATCATATAAATGCTTTTCTCTTGAGGTGTTAATAATTCTATGCCACCATCCTTTGTTTCTCACTAAAAGCAGAAAAGTTCTACGAATTCCATGGCTCTTAAGTAAGTCTAGCAAAGGTTTTCTATTGGGGACATTAGATACATTATCCCACCACCCTGTGTTCCTCATCGACACTATGCGATCCCACGGGTTCCTTATTATGGAAAATTTTGTATATGAATTCCAAATTTTTTCTCCGTACAATTTTCTAGCATCACTGGCACAGATATGCTTACTTTTGCTGTCTATATTCCACCAATCATTTCCAATTAAACACTCCTCTATACTGGTACCACCAGTCCTTGGTATATGAATAAATATTAGCTTATTTTTATTATCTATCATTTTAATTTCTTTAAAAAGTTTTACTATTTTAACAAAATATACAATTTAATGGAAAAGAGTTTTTTAAGTCAAGTGTTTTTAGTAACATCTTTTTCAGAGTTACAAAATTATCGTGTAAAAAAAGTATTTTAATTATTCTTTTTGGATAAATATCATATAAACAGTGCGGACATGTAATAAATGCTTACTGTATCACATCTATTAGTGGTTGTACTATCTTCGAAGCAGTAAATCTTTTTTCAAAAAGATTATATGCTTCTTCTGCGATTTTCTTTCGTGTATGTACGTCGTTCTTAAGAAGCAAAATCTTTTCTGCCAAATCTTCAGGGTCAGCAGGTTTTACCATTAAACAATGCTTGCCCTCTTGGAGTATCTCACTTACACCTGCAGTCCGTGCAGTAATATAGGGCAACTTCATTACCATTGCCTCAAATGCCTTGTGCGGTATAGTTCTTGTAAGTCGCTCATGTTTTGCAAACTGCCCTAGTGATACATGACATTTTTGTGTCATATGACGTAGTTCTGCATCAGTAACCTGTTTCTCTATATGTAAAACATTAGCAGGTCTCAGTTTTTCATATGTTTCTTTAAATCGCTTAATATTCTCATTCCAACCATATCCAATAACAAGAAATTCAATTTCATGTTTTTCGAGTATTTTTGCGGTTTCCAAAACTTGCTCTGCTCCCGCTTCGTTTGTAATGCGTCCGCGAAATAATACGGTAAACTTGTCTTTTTTCTTTATTGAGTTTTCAGTAAAAAATATAGTTTCATCTACTCCTGTGTATACAGTAACTAATTTTTCCTCTTTTACCCTAAACTGTTTTATAAAAAACTCTTTCTGTTTGTCAGTCTCAACTAACACCTTGTCCGCTGCCATAATCGCAAGCCAATCAATACTACGAGTTTTAATTCTTGTAATTTTAGATTTATGATTTTTGTTCCTTTGTGAAATTATTTCGGTTTCATAAAAGGAGCACAATGCATCAAATATTATTTTTTTTCTGGTTATTAATCTTGCAAAAGGCACTACAATATATCCTGGATACCCTATAATCATCAGATCATATTTTTTTCTCAGTGCCCAATGTTTTTTAAAAAGTTTAAAATATTTCCTTAACCCAGGTGACTGGTCTGTGCAAAATAAGACGGTATAGCCATTTTCTTTCAATCCTTTTGCATAAACTTTGTTACGACTAAAATTAGGATCAAACAGTCCAAAATACAGTATTGTTTTCATAATCATTTTTTAGCAACAACAACATACCCCAATGGATATCTTTTTGCTAATACTGCTGGTTTTATTTTTAAGCCAACACCTTTATCCATAAATACTGCACACCAGAAAAATACTGTCCTGAAAATTTCTGGCATCCTCAGTCCGCCAAACATCTGTAACATAGCAGTAAAGGGCCCTTTCCCTATTACCTTTATAGAAATATTCTTAAATTTATATTCTGCAAATAGTTTCAATAATGTTTCTTCACTATATCGCCAATAATCATTGGGTGAGGGATGATAAAACATAAGAAAAGGAACTGCTACTACAAAAGTACCGTTTTTCTTCAGAATACGATATGTTTCAGAAAAAATGTTTTGATAGTTATATATATGCTCAAGCAAGTTTATTGCAAGAACGTTGTCATAATTTTCATCAGCAATAGGAAACGAATCTTCAAGGTTAAATTTTTTATCAAGTCCTGAATCATCATCAATATTTACTACTTCTATGACATGTTCACCTTTCAGTAGTTCGTGGTACTTTGACTTTCGTGAACCACCAATGTCAAGCGCAGATCCATTGATTTCAATTGCTTCAAGTTCTTCGTACGATAACTTTCTCCAAGGAGTGGGCATAACTAATTTATTTTTTTGAATATAATCGTTTATTGAAACACTGAAGTATGTTTGGCACTTCATCACTTTTTAATACAGTGAAGTCCATGTCTGTAAGACGTTCAGTCAACTCGTCAACTGAGTTTCCTTCTACAGTATGATACTCCATCGCAATGTATTTCACTTTTGAAAACAACTCTTTCGGTGTGTTGAGTAGAATATCGTACTCTCCGCCTTCACAATCAATCTTCAAAAAAGCAACTTCAGGATAATCCTTTAAAATTGCTGACAAGGAAACTGCTGGTACGGTAATGGTCTCCCCGCCCTCTTGACGGACTGCGCTATGAGCGCCGGCTTGTACTGCACTCTTGTGCAACTCTAGACTCTCTGCGCTTTTTCCTGTCACAGCATACTCGTGTGCAGTGATAGAATCTTGATACCCGTTCTGCTCTATGTTCATCTCCAAATATTTAAAATTATCTGGGTCAGGTTCATATGCATGAATGACTATCCCTTCATATAGTTTTGCTTGCAATATTGAGAAGGCTCCGCAGTTACCACCTATATCTATAACAATGTCTCCTTTTTTCAAAACCACCTTTTCATTGTTGTACGGATGTTTAATAAGCATTTCTTCAACAATCCAGAGTGAAGACCAATTCTTAACAGATGCAAAAGTAAAACGTAAGCCATTTCGTAAATGATACGTAATCTCTTTCCCTGCTAGACCGTATCGTTCAAGTGGTCTCAAGTACCAGTTTTTAACATTCTTTCTTAATCGTATTAATTTTTCTATCATATAAATTCTTCTGCTAAATCATTAATTGAATATGTGTCGTTAATTTTTTCGCGTACGTATTTTTTTGCTTGTAAAAGCTTTGTCTCAATTTCAGCATCCTGTGTTTTGCATTTGTGTATTATTTCATGTAAATTTTCCAATCCATCACTTTCTTCCCATATGTAACCACGTTCTTCATTGCTACCAATACTTTCCAAAAAACCTTCTGCTCGGCTCGTGATAACTGGTATTTCTGATATCATCGCCTCCCAAACAACTAATCCTAATGATTCTGAACTTGACTGCATCACAAATACTGAACTATCTGCATAATATCCCCATATTTCGTCATGTGGAACATTACCCGTAAATATAACATTATTTTGTATACCAAGTACTTCTGCTTCTTTTTTTAACTTTTCGGAAAGAACACCATCACCAACAATTATGAGTTTTTTATCCTTTTGAGGTAATGAAGCAAATCCTCGAAGTATTGAGTCAATGCGTTTTTCTGGTTCCAGTCTTCCGACCGTCAATACAACAAGAGAGTCTGCTGGTATACAATATTTCTTTCTTACACTCCCTTTTGTTTTCTTAAGTTTTTCATCCACATCTTCCGGTATAGTTTGTGGAGCAAAAAAGTGAATATTTTTTTCTTCTACACCTAGCTTTACAGCGTAAGACGCTACTGCGTTGCTGATAGCAAAAACGTAATCAATTTTTCCTCGCACCAATAGTTCAACTGTTCTTTGATATATACTTCGTATCCATGCATATTTCCTTGTTTTCATTAGTGTGCTTGGGATATTTGAAAGGTACAGTAGGCTAGGTACATTAAAAAGTTTACGTGCCCGAAGTGTTGCGAGATATGTTCCAACATCATGCACAAGAAAGCAGTCTGGTTTTACTTTATGTGTCTGTAGTATCTTTGGCAGTTGCCACCATAACAAGATGTCATACAAGGGTCGCATATGCCTAAAGCGCGCACGTTTATGTACTGTGTAAATATTCTTATTTATAGCTTTTTCATAAGAATCAGTAGACCAGCTAAAAGCAAAAAATATATTTGTTTCTGGTGCTAGTTGATCACGGTGAAGTTTCGCCAAAAGTCCTTCTGGGTCAGTCCTGTAGATATCCCGCCAATCATAGTTTATATGCACTATCTGTAATGACTTCTTTTTTATTTTGTTTTGGTGCATGTTTTTTATGAAAGCTCTTCAGTTAGTTTTGAGGTGAGTTTTGATAGGCTGTGATTATTGATTGCGAAGCTTTTTGAATCCTGTGCAATTTTTTCTTTCTCTTCTGAAGATATTCTTAAAAGCGCTTCTAGTCGTTCTGCCAGTTCAAGACTATTGTTTTCAGTGAACGATAGTCTTTCATCAACGGATTTTTTCAGGTTTTCATTGCACGACAGTACCAGCGTACCACATAACATAGCTTCAAATATTGTTTTGTCGAACATGCCACTGGGACTTTGGTTAACACTGATCTCATGTTTGTTATACAACTCTCGGACTTTCTCGTAGGAGATGCCGGGGGTAAAAGTAACCTGCTCTTCTAGACCGAGGTCTTTGACTTGCTGGTGCAGTGTCGCTTCGTAGTTTTTGAGTTCGGGAGTAGCGTCTCCACATATGGTTGCGGTGAATGGTACGCCTTTTTGTTTAAGGTTCCCAAGTGCTTCTATGAGTTGTTCTATCTTCTTTGCGGGAGAAATCCGCACAAACGAAAGGATTGAGTTTGGTTCTCTCTGTATGCTCTCGTCTTGGTAAAACATATCCTCGGGCACACCGACCGGCATGAAGACTGTTTTTTTATACTTCGCGGTATAAGAGTACTGTGAGGTACAAAACACTGTATGGCAAAACAAAGACGCGATATCAGTGAGGATACTTCCTGCAAAGTGGTTACGCCACATGGTAACCC
>CAZEZQ010000143.1:0-6451 GCA_964516245.1 uncultured bacterium
GAGCCGGTTTGATTGAACGACTTCTGATTTACGCAAATAGTATGCATAACCAATTAGAATTTCAGAACGTACTTGAAGTGGTTCATAAGAGCAGAGTGTTACTATTATAATACTGTTAAAATGACAACCTTGATCAACACAAAATGATATCAATACAAAATGAGCAATCTAAAAGTTAATAAAAACATTTTTGTTGTATTTTCTCTTATCTTTTCTTGTTCTTACACACAAGCGATCTATGCGAATGATTTCTTTTATATCGTCGGTGATAATGGATTGATCGAAAAGCGTGACACCAATGCGAATCTTGTTGGCTCTACACAGATTGAAGAAATTCAAGGACCGACTGGAATTTTTGATGCAGATCTTTCTCCAAATTTAAAAAATCTATATCTAGCCGTGAATTTTACCACCACTCCGTTCTTAATTCTCGATACAAAAGATTTGAAGTTGAAAAATAACCAACCAATCGATTATATACCGAAATACCATTCGCCCTTTATAGGCTATATGCCAATAGAAATCTGTTCCTTGGGGGATAGAATACTTCTGCTTGCTGATGAATCATTTACAACCTATCCCGAACCCTTTTCATCAATTCTGGTTGATAGGCAAAAACAGAGGTATCACAAACTACCCTCATCTGTGTTTCTTTCCAAACATTTCGTTGACGTTGCTCCAGACCGTAAGAAAATCGCCATGCTGGGTGTGAATCAACTGTCGATACTTGATATGAATACAGGTGGCATTGAAAAAGAGTACGCTTTTGGTTCTACGATTGAAATAAGATTTGCGATTCATCATTTCGAAGTGGATTGGCAAAATCACAAGGCTAAAGTGTATATCCATAAGCCAAGTCGAAAAGATGTAATCGCAATGACTTCCATTGAGATTCCATTTGGGCAAGATGATTCCATGAAACCCCAATGGCAACCGTTTCATTCCATTCACACGCCTCATATTTCTTCTACAGAAAATCAAATGAAGGTTGCTAAACTTATCAAAAAAGTTCCAGCAAAATTCCTGAAACATTTTTCAACTGAAGACTTGAATAATTTAATTGGAAAAGTGAATCAAAGTAGAGACACATCCTTTTTTTCATCCAAAAACAAAATTGCAGTATGTACGGTGAAAGAGCAACAATCCACAGCTCAAGAAGATCCAAGTTATCACACTCAAATTATGATGTATGATGTTCATTCCAAGACATTTGTTCATGATATAGATTTCGCTGAAAGAGTTATTTCGATTCTGTTCGAGTGAAACCAATATGATTGTAAATAAGGGTAATTGAGGATGCAAAAATATGCGTAAATCCATCACTTTTTTTCTAACATTATTCTCTCTATTGCTCTTTTCATTAGAATATTTTGCTTTTTCACAAGATGACAGTGAACGAACAATTATCAAACGTTTAGCCAGCCAGGAAAGCTCACCTTTCAAAACGATGGAAGAATTTGACCAATATGTTCAAAGCGCCATAACGTCGAATTCTGTACCGTTCATTTTGACTTTGTTCGAAAATCCTGATTCCAATGTGCAAATAAGAATGTTGTTCGAAATTTTAAAATCATTATGCGCAGCGTCACCCGATTTTTGTGTGGATTACGATCTAGATACATTCGCGATTCAATTCATCGAAGAAAATGAGATTACAAAATCAATCGATCATGAAATCTATGCTTCCATACAAGGGGCGCAGCGATTGTTGGGAACATGCCGTACAGACGATTCGTTATCCTATTTGCTCGAACGGTGTTCCATTGAGTACTGGGAAACGAAACCAAACCTCACATTCGAAAAAACAGGGAAATTGTGTTTTGATACCTACCGAAGAGATATGCGGGATTCTTGCTTGAATGCAATTGGATATGTTGACGATGAAAAGAATGAAGAATATCTACATGCCTTTCATTTGAATGCAAATGACCCGGATTACAAAAGGTTGCGCGGCACGATCAATCATAACCATTTGCGTACAATGAAAGAAAAAGCAAGGCAATCTCAAAAATTATCGAAATTGGCCAAAGCGTATAGAGATATTCACCGCATAACGGCGGCCATCGAAGCCTATAAAATCGATCATAAGAAATACCCCGCAAATCTAAACAAATTGCTATCGCCACGTCCCTATCTCGATGAGATTCCACAAGACATTTTTCGCAGCAATGAAATATACGATTATTCCCCATCAGAACAAGGATTCGCCATAAGAAGCGCTGGCAAAAATGGAAAAATAGACTCTGATACGAAAAATGGAGATGACATTGTGTTGAAGTTTGATTGATAGAAGTAGGATGAGCACCGCTCTTTTGTGCCCATCATAGTCAAACTATAAATCCTCACCACCCCGCCAGTTGCGGTATTTTCAGCGTGTTCTTCGAGGGTAAAAACAACGTTGTTTTTCTCTTGGCACCCGCAACTGTTTGCGATTCGTGGTTATAGGATTTAGCTGGCATGGCGTAAAACCACAACTGAACGGTCAGCAACTTTGATCTGCTCTCCGGCTTTGAAAGATTCTTCTTCCACCCAGCCAACCTCCGTATCAATTTCCTTGGTCCAATGTTCTACCCAATGGGCGTTAGGAAGAGTGAAATCCAATGATTCATGGTGGGCATTGAAGATGATGTAGAAGTTATCGTCGGCAACGGGTTCACCCTTCGGATTCGGATTGGGAATGGTCTCACCATTTAAAAAAATACCTAACGATTTGGCATACTCCTGTCCCCAATCTTCCTCAGCCATCTGCTCTCCATCCAAAGAAAACCAGGCAATGTCTTTGTTGTCGCTTCCGTGAATCGGTTTTCCTTGAAACCAGCGGCGGCGTCGAAATACGGGATGATCACGCCGGTATTGGGTAAGTTTTTGGCAAAAATCAAGAAGATCTTCAGTAGCATTCTCCCAGTTGTACCAAGAAATTTCGTTGTCTTGACAATAGGCGTTGTTGTTTCCTTGTTGCGTACGTTCGATTTCATCACCTCCCAAGAGCATAGGTACGCCTTGTGAAAGGAACAATGTTGTCAGGAAATTCCGCCTCTGGCGGGAACGTAATTGTTTCACATCTTCGTTGTCAGACGGTCCCTCTTCGCCACAATTCCAAGAACGATTGTTGCTCTCACCGTCACGGTTTTCTTCGCCATTAGCCTCGTTATGTTTTTCATTGTAAGAAACAAGATCATTCAACGTAAACCCATCATGTGCTGTGATAAAGTTGATGCTAGCATAAGGGAGCCGGGAAGTGTTTTCATATAGGTCAGAACTTCCAGTGAAGCGGGATGCAAATTCTCCCAGCGTTTGATCCTCACCTCTCCAAAAATCCCGGACACAATCCCGGTATTCCCCATTCCACTCAGACCAAACTGGGGGAAAGTTTCCCACCTGATATCCACCCTCGCCGACATCCCAAGGCTCTGCAATGAGTTTGACTTGGCTGATTACAGGATCCTGCTGTATCAAGTCAAAGAAAGCTGACAAACGGTCAACATCGTGCAGTTCACGCGCCAATGTGGATGCCAAATCAAAACGGAACCCATCCACGTGCATATCCAAAACCCAATATCTCAGGGAATCCATAACCAGCTGCAGCACATGGGGATTTCGCATATTCAGACTATTGCCTGTCCCTGTGTAATCCATGTAATAGCGTTGATCTTCGGTGAGGCGGTAATAATAGGCGTTATCAATACCTTTGAAACAAAGCATTGGACCAAGGTGATTTCCCTCTGCCGTGTGGTTGTAAACCACATCCAAAATGACTTCTATTCCAGCTTGATGGAGAGTTTTGACCATTTGCTTGAATTCAGCCACCGCCGTACCTGGACGTTGATCTGATGCATATTCATTGTGCGGAGCGAAATACCCTATCGAGTTGTACCCCCAATAGTTTTGTAAGCCTTGATCGACCAAGTGCTTATCCTGAATAAATTGATGAACCGGCATGAGTTCCACTGCTGTAATTCCAAGATTTTTCAAGTATTCGACGATTGCCGGTTGCGCCAAGCCTGCATACGTACCACGAAGTTCGGGAGAAACATCCGGATGAGTGGCTGTGAGACCTTTGACGTGGGTTTCATAAATTACAGTTTCATGCCAAGGGAGCTGCAAACGGCGGTCTCCGCTCCAGTCGAAATGAGGCTGATGCACAACACTTCGAGACATATAAGGGGCACTATTACTCTCGCTTAGAGAATCTGGCCCATCTTCGAAACGATAAGGAAAAACCGCTTCATCCCACTTGATCTGCCCATCAATCGCTTTCGCGTAAGGATCAAGCAGCAACTTGGCAGGATTAAATCGGTGTCCGTTTGCTGTGTCCCAAGGACCGTGCACACGGTATCCGTAACGTTGCCCCGGCTCGACGGCAGGCAAATATCCATGCCAGCAGTAGCCAGTTACCTCAGGTAACTCAATATGGGTTTCGTTTCCTTCCTCATCAAATAGGCATAGTTCGACTTGTTCGGCGGTTTCAGAAAATAACGAGAAATTTGTTCCTGAGCCATCGTAATTTGCTCCCAAAGGATACGGTAGGCCTGGCCATACTTTCATTTCTATAAACACTCCACTATTATTATCTTTCCTAAGTGAGGAAATCCATCACTGAGAAACGTGTTAATAAATCAAAAGCCGATAAAAAACCCTTAAGGGCTGATCAATTTTACTAGCATCCACTATAAAAGAAAACCATTTTAATGAAAGTTTTTGAAAAATGGCTAGGCGATATTTTTAATGAGTGAAAGAGTATGTTAACTTTCTTTTTGAAATTCATTTGATTCAATGTTCAAGAGAAGAATCTGCCATTATAATTAAACTCGCAGAAAGTGAAAAATATGTACAGAACTGTTTTGCAAATATTACTCAAAGGCATATCCGTTTTATTACCGGTCATAGTGGCGATTTATGTACTGTCATGGTTGGTTCTCAGCGCAGAAGGAATTGTAAAAACGATTTTGGTTCAAGTGTTTCCTGATGGTTATTACATTCCTGGGATAGGTATTGTCTTTATCATTCTTCTTGTTTTTTTTGCAGGCCTGTTGATGTATCCTTGGGTTACCCGAAAACTCATAGGCCAATTTGAATCTCTTTTTCGAAAAATTCCATTTTTGGGTTCAGTGTATTCACCGATTAAAGACCTAATGGATCTATTTGGCAGTGATATGGAAGAACAACTGGGCCGCCCTGTAATGATTCGTATTCCAAATACAGATATAGAAACTCTGGGATTTGTTACAAGAGAACATACCACTGATCTCCCCAAAGGATTTATCCCAGAAGATTGTTCTCCAGAAGAATTTGTCGTGGTTTATGTACAATGGAGCTCACAAATTGGTGGTTATTGTTTTGTAGTTCCAAAGGCGAGTATCCGAGATGTTGATATGACAGTGGAAGAAGGAATGCGTTGGGCTCTCACAGCGGGTCTATCAGCACCAAGCAATAAAGCACATCCACAAAAATAATGGACAAACACTCATACTGCTTCAAAACAATTGATTTTTGTTACTGATTATGTCTTGCCAATTGATTTCAACAACAATACACTAATCAAATAAAATTGTACTAACCGTTATTTATCAAGAGATATTTTGCAAGTTCAAAATATTTGCAACAAATGAAATTCTGTATGGCGCCTACGAATATTCCTAACCATATTAACTCTTAGAATGGAGTAACACAAATGAGCGAGAAAGATGCACACATTGAAAAATTTGAATCACAACTCAATGAGTGGGAGGCTCAAATACAAGCATACAAAGCCAAATTGGAGGGGATGGCTGCTGATACGAAAATAGAATATGAAAAATATATAAACGAATTGCAAGAGAAACGCGATGCAGCCAAATCAAAACTTGATGAACTGAAGAATTCTGGTGAAGATGCTTGGGAAGAACTCAAATCTGGTGCCGAAGCAATTTGGGAAGAGACCAAAAACACTTTTTCCAATATCACAGCAAAATTCCAATAATGACTTTCTATCAGATTTATAAAAATGATCTGGCAAAAACTCTTTACTTATAGTGCAGACATCCTATCTGCGCCAGTCGGGGTGGGCCAGTTTGAGATAGTGAGAATGGTGCGTTTCCGCACCTATTTCCAGACGCGGTAGGATTCGCGCAAGAGAATACAAGGAAGAGAATTACAATTGCAGACGGTGCGCATATTTATATGCGTACCGATAAGCACAAAAAAACATAAAGTAAAGTGAAAACAACTGTAGAATGTTGTTGATTCTACCCTTGAAAATCAGCACTCAGGCAAAAGTTGTTCTCCCATTCTTCCAAATTGATCTTTAGCATCAAAGTCATTTTCAAAACAATTTGATGTCATCGGAGTGATAAAGAATCCGGTCACCATTCCAGTAATACAGAATGAATTTGCATTGCTTGCAGTTCTTGATCAATGAGGGACGAAACACGGCAACACATTCACCGCCTCGGTTTCTTACCGAGTTGTATAC
>CAZEZQ010000143.1:6461-9421 GCA_964516245.1 uncultured bacterium
AATCCCATTCGAATGTTTTCTTTTCAATTCAAGACCCAACTTCTCACTCTGGCTGTAGTTGTCTTTGGCATAAATGTTTGATCGAAAACTTACACTTCTAACATCGTGAAATTCTCCCTCGATTTCACAATTCAAAACCGCCATTTCAAGGTTCTGGGCCGGTTCGTTTGTATTTCGCATCAATCGTTCGCGATGATGTTTGGTTTCAGCAATCGACGTCTCATACTCTTTGGCGGCATAAAATGCACCAAACGATTCATCATTGAATCTCGCTGATTTAATGCAAAAAAAAGAGCCATTGTATGCGGCCACCTAATCATCTCTTTGCTGTGTCTCGTACGATCACTTGTGAGTTCATCCAAAGCATAGAGAACTTCAAAATCTTCTTCCGGCGCGAGATCATCAAAAAAGTCTTGATCGGCAAATGTGGTGGAAACAATTCTCCATGCAGGTTTCCAGGAAATTTCTGATACCTGGATCGATGAGGCTTTCACCATCCACCCCTCTCGGCGTCAAGGTATTTTCGAACTTCATACAAATCGGCAACCCGCCCTGACAGCATACGGTCCAAAGCAGACTGGCCGTTGAACAAAGGGGCGTCATTGGGTTTTTTAATCCATCCATAGATGCTTCTTGGGTCCGTAAAGAGAATTCGTAGAGACTTGTGAATTCCCAGCAGATAAGAAATTCTCTCTAATTTGTCTCGATCAATCTTGATGTCCGGGTTTCTCTTCCATTTGTAATAAGTGGATTCTTTGCAACCCAATAAAATGCAACGCTGCTCTACGGATAAATCCCATTTGTCAGCCAGATGAAAAAATGCTTTCAATCCAGCCGTCGACATATCTTTTTCATCCCGCTCCGAATAGACATGTGCCTGCGTAACCATCAGCATTCTCCGTCCATCTATTATGCCTTCATTTATATAGTTATATCACAAAAAAGTTTATAAGTAAAGAAACTAGAAGTAGAATTGAACACCGCTCTTTTGTGCTCATCATACTCAAACGATAAGCCCGCCAATTATTCTTCCTCAGGCAAAACCAGTATCTCAACATCACGCTGAGCAGACCGCACACCATCCGACACAGTACAACGGATTCTATAAGGTCCGGCTTCGCTAAAACTCGCTTTTGTCGTCTTCCCTTGTGGATTGGAAAAAGTCACGATTCCCGCTCCTGTCCCTTCGCGTGTCCATTGGTAAGTAAGTGAATGGTCCCGCTGCGGCAGCCCATCGTCATCCGCATCGGCAGACAAGTTCACCTCTTCCCCCATCTTTACTGCCTTCTGGCTTGAAGCAATTTCCAAAGTTGGCGGTTCATTGTCTGGAACATCAACTGTGTATGTTACAATGCCTTGTCTGTTGCGTTCCCCTTGTTCGGCATGAAGCCTTAGCCTGTATTGGCCGGGGGCCTTTATGGTTACCGTGCCCGACAACACACCAGCACCCGGTAGAATAATAGAACCTGGGTTTCCACTTTGAACTTCCCAATGGGCAGAAACATCCATTTGGTCTTTTGCGCTGATGACGGTCCCATTTAGAGGGAGTTTGACTGGAAATGTCTCGGCGGTTATATCGTATGTATTCCCCGCTGAAACAAAAAACCGGTTTTTATTGCTGAGCGGTTCGACGTACAGGTTGATGCTGGCAGGCTGGGTGGTTTTCTCTGACGCAATGTTTATCGTCGCATAATGAGTGCCCGGCTTTAATTTCTTGGTCAAAGAAACACGATGTTTGGTTGTATCAATTGTGCCATTGCATGTTCCTGTAGGAGGGTCGATTTTCAACCAATCCGATTCGGTGGTTAAACGATAGGCAGTTTCTCCATCTACTCTCGATGCCACAGTAAACCTCTCTGACCAGTTTTGCTGATCTTCCCACACACTTCCCATCAGCACAGTGGGCTTAGGAAACAATGCGGCAGGCTTTTGCAGGGGTTCGGTTCGTTCCAAAAAATACACGGCGCCGCCCTGGCCTTTGTCTTGCCTCCCATACGCAGCGACATAGAGATGCCCATTGGTTGGATGTTCACAAATATCCAAAGGATTTTGTATGGCCATGGGTTCCCCGTTTTCATCGTTCAACGGTTCACGGTCGATCACCCTTCCATCATCCCCAACAGTAAACGTATAGATTTTTTTGGCACTGTAAAAGCAACAGATAATCCGCCCTTGCAAGGCTCCGGGGGCGCGGTACGACAAAATTCCATTTGCGCTGCCTCCGCCAATGGTATCAATTTTGTGCAAGAGGCTGCTATCAAACGTCTCCGGCGGTTTGATCCCAACAGGGTATTCATCAACCTCCGTCCACCCATCATCGCCTTTTGTGGGGTTCCCGCCCATAAGAACGAACTCACCCCTCGATGCGTTGGGGAACCCATAGGTCTTGCCCGGTTCAATGATGGCCAAAAATTCCGGTGGACGCACATTCGCCACATTGGGAACACCGCCGCCTGCGCCGGTATTGCCGTTCACATCATTTTGGTTTGTACAGGCATACAATCTGCCGTTGGGGTGCCAGGTGCAGTCATAAGGCTGCCGTATCGCAGTCCCGTACGGTTTGACCAATGCATCCGGCGCAAACGGATTGTATGTCCCTCCGCCAGAGGTTTTGACATCCAGCACACCATCAATCTGTAGAACATCGGCTTGTAATATGGCTGCGGATAAAAGAACCTCGCTGGTGTCCGGCTCCCAACCCAACGTCGTCGTAGAACCGGTGCAAATATAAAGCCGGTCATCCGGACCAAATCGGATATTATTTACCGTATGAAATGCGTGCGGCAAATTCGTAATTTTGAGATCCAATTTCGCTTCTTTTGAAGAACCGGCAGAAGGCAGATCGGCTTTATAAATTCTTCCTGCCCAAGGGTCAGACCACCCGCTGTGGCCCTGCAACGATTCGCCCAATGCAATCCATGCCACCACATTGTCTTTGGTTGCGAACGGGTCAAATGCCA
>CAZEZQ010000144.1:0-3022 GCA_964516245.1 uncultured bacterium
GATATCTAACACCGAGAATTCAGCTTTTCCAGAGCGGGCAAACGATAAGAGATTTCGTGTAAGGGTCTCCAAACGGTCGGCTGTTTCACAAATATTTTCATAAACTGGATAGGTTGGATCGTCTTTTGGAACCCGGCGTGCAAGTGTTTGAACGGCTGCGCGAATCCCTGACACTGGATTGCGTAATTCGTGCGCCAAACCATTGATTAATTCACCCATCATGGCAAGTTGGTTATAATTATCATGATTAGGATGATGGCCACTGTTCATGGCTTCGGCGGCTTCGAGCTCCATGCGGGCGTGGTTATGGAGAGGTAAACCTTGTTGATTTTCTGATTCGCTTATTTTATTCATTGGTTGATGGAAATATTCTTATTTTAAATCTTTACTCCCTTTATTATATTTCATTCTTGTGTTGGTAAAGAGAAATCAGACGAAAAGTTGGGGGTAATGTAGTTTACTTGATGCTGTTTAGTACAATGGGCTGAATCCATGCCCTCTCAAATTCACCCTCCATGTATGGATTTTCCTTCTTGACCGATGAAATTACCGTCGCCCGAACATAGATTTCATCCCCCTGAAATTCATAGGATGGATTGTTTCCTTTCACCTCGGCAAGTACTTCACCAATCTTATCGCTATATTTATTGGTAATCGGTTGGTGGGGGTGATCGGGGTCTTTTCTTGGTTCAGAAGAAGGATCATATCCTTTTCGTGTACCAATGAAACGTGTGGTGTATTCGATTTTCGAATCCTTTTTCAAAAAAAGATTTATACCATTTTTATCAACATTTATTTTGTTTACAACTACTCCTGAACTGGCGTAAAAATCACCTCGCTCCATAGCATGAATAAGCGATTCAGGTGTGAGATAGCGGCTGCGTACCATGACCCAACCACGCCCTGGATTGCTGTGGTTGGATGAATACTTGTGATAATTATGGGCATCATCGGTTGCGACACTATACATTACAGGCATATTGAGTTCAGCCAGCCGTTTTGTGAGGATGATATCCCACATTCGTTCGGTTGAGGGATAAAGTTTGTTGCCTTGATTGCGTACCGAAGGATGGCCGTTATATACCTCGAAAAACTTTTCCCCAACCAGTTCCATCATATCTTCCGCGGTCACCGCCCAACCAAAATTGGGATGGTTAATGTGGGGAAACATCGGCTGGCCAGTGCGTTCACGCTGCTCTAAAACGGCATCGATATTGTTTTGCAGCACTTCTTCTACAGAATCTCCACCTTGGGGGGGGACAAATTCCAACAAATTGGTGGCATTCAAGTGAACGGGTAGGTTTCGGCCTAATTGTTCATGATGAAAATGATCGGTGATTTCTTCGGATTGCATCAATAAGAATTCGCCACTCTCTTCAAACAAGGCTCGGAATTCATTCAGGGGTTTTAAGCGAACGGCAAATTCCCCCTTGAGTTCTTCATAGCGCGGATTTTGAAGATTCAATGGTTTTAATTTATCTTTGTTGCTCTTATCGAATTTTGCGGTTTCAACCCACTCTTCGCCAAACCGTTTCAAATATTTTTGAAACGCTTCCATCCCCCCGCGGCTCTTGTCAGGCTGAATCCACTTTTCTCCCAAAGAGAGAATATTGTGATCGGATAGGGCGAGAAAATCGTATCCATGAGTTTTGTACCAATCAACAATCATTTCCGGATACTCATCGCCGTCGCTCCAAAGGGAATGGGTGTGAAGATTGCCTTTCCACCATTGGGTTTCAGGTTGAGAAATGGAGACGAAAGGAACTATCATTAGAAACAAAAAAGTTAAAGTGCGTATACAGGATTTTTTCATGGCGAAATATTGACCTCTCTTATGAATCGTTAATTCGATATGATAATCTTATACTGATTTAAATCTACATTGGTGTTGGATATCAAATCAAGATATTGTTAGATTCTTACTTGTGTATTGTAAGAATGTATCTTTCATGATTAAGTGAAGGGAAAGGGGGAATTCATTTAACCCTCTCCTAACCCAATGTCATTAACTTAAGATCGAATTATAAAATTTTGTTTGTTGAAATTTACTTAAACAAGAGCCCGGCTCGGCAGGAGCCTCGCCCTCCTGACAGCAAATTTCCTTATGGTAATGACATTGCCTCCTACCCTCCACGCCACGGCGCGCAGGCCTTATTTTGTTGGGAGGAGGAATGGGAAAGCAAGGTTTTTCAGGAAAATTTAAATATATTTGGTTAGGATTTTATAGGGAGGATATTATGAAATTATTTCAGACAGTAATTACTTTCGGTTTTCTTCTCTTGGCTATGGCTTCAATAGCATTAAGCGCTGAAACCATCGGCAGCATCGAAAGAGCAGATTCAGCTATTAATAAAATCATCCCTCAAGATGCAGAAATCGAAGTATTAGCGCAAGGATTTGATTGGTCGGAAGGCCCGGTATGGGTGAAAGAAGGGGGTTATCTGATCTTTTCTGACATCCCGCCCAACACCATCTTCAAATGGAAAGAAGGCGAAGGGCTTAGCGAATACCTAAAACCTTCCGGCTATACCGGCTCAACAGAGCGGGGTGGGGAAGTGGGGTCGAATGGACTTGCAATTAATGATGAAGAGGAATTGATTCTATGCCAGCATGGTGACCGGCGATTGGCCAAAATGATGGCTCCTTTATCGAATCCACAACCGCAATACGAAACGATTGTTGGTCAGTATGACGGAAAACGTTTTAACAGCCCCAATGATTTGGTGATACACAGCAATGGGGATATTTACTTCACCGATCCACCCTATGGTTTGGAAAAACGGATGGATGACCCAGCCAAAGAATTGGATTTTCAAGGTGTTTATCTCTATCGAAGCAATGGTGAATTGGTCTTGCTTACCAAAGAACTTTCCCGCCCCAATGGCATTGCGTTGTCTCCCGATGAAAAAACACTCTATGTGGCGAATTCAGATAACCGATTGCCCCTTTGGATGGCTTATCCCATAAAATCGGATGGCGCCATTGGCGAGGGGCAGGTGTTTTTCGATTCCGGCTATATCCA
>CAZEZQ010000144.1:3032-8112 GCA_964516245.1 uncultured bacterium
AGGCGGCGGTGACGGGATGAAAGTAGACGAGAATGGCAACATTTTCGCAACAGGTCCGGGCGGTGTGTTGGTTCTTTCACCCGAAGGAAAGTTTCTTGGCCGTATTTTAACTGAAAACGCTACCGCAAATTGCGCTTTCGGTGATGACGGCAAAACCTTATACATCACTGCGGATGCCTATTTGCTACGGGTGAAATTGAATACAAAAGGATTGCGATTTTAAGCCGGATTCAATACTTGTTGAACAGCATCAATAATTTGCTGGTGAAAATGTCCGTTCGAAGCAACAATCCCCTTATTGTTTCTCAAGGTGCGTCCTAACGAGAAATCCAATGGTTTTCCGTTGATGTCGGTTACTTCCCCCCCGGCTTCTTTGACAACAATCCAGCCAGCGGCGTGATCCCAAATGCACTCTTCATAATCGGCGCGGGTGGGCATGCGCAAATAGATAGAGGCTTCGCCCCGCGCCACTACCGCGTATTTGCATTGGCTGTCGATCCGCACTGGCTCACCTTGTACTCCCAAGATTTCTGCTACTCTGGCGGAATCATCATGCTTGGCGTGTGAAGATTCAAACGGCTCGCAAAGCGAGGCTTTTGTAGGATTATCCACATTAGATGTTTTAATGGATACTTTGGCATCGCCTCCCAGCATTTGCATAAATGCGCCCCGGCCTTTCGCTGCGAACATCAAACAGCCTTTCAAATTGTCCTTACGGTCCATCCGTTTGGGGAGATTGGGGCATCCCAACACCCCAAAAACAACTTCACCATTTTCGATCAATCCCAATGCCACCGCATATTGATCGCCGCGCAGAAATCCTTTGGTTCCATCAATTGGGTCCAAAGTCCAGTGGCGTCCAGTCGGTCCACCGGCATAATTGCCATAATCGATTGATGAGAGGATTTCGTCTTCTTGCAATTCAGGAAGAATCTTTTTTACATTGCTGGCGACTTTCTCTTTTACAGCGATATTGCCGGGCTCACGCAAGAAACTGGATTCTTCTTCGCCAACAATCGGATCATCGGGATAGGCAGTGCGTATCAAGTGGTTAATCACCGCCTGAGCCCCATA
The DNA here is from genome assembly GCA_964516245.1 of uncultured bacterium. GTDB lineage: Bacteria > Hinthialibacterota > Hinthialibacteria > Hinthialibacterales > Hinthialibacteraceae > CAZEZQ01. Next base: position 4,107 of record CAZEZQ010000144.1, read on the forward strand.
ATCAGCCACTGTGACTGGAGATTTGTCTTTTTTGGAGATGGTTTCTTCGGTAATCAATTCTTGCTGCACAGTTTGGCAAAGCTGGCAGGCATGGCGTACCGCATCAATGGCTTTTGTATATTCTTCAAACATAATTGCTTCCTTGTCTCCAAGTAGTTTTTGAAACCGCAGGGTGGGCTCAAAGTCCGCCACGGCGGATAGCCCACCATCTGTAAACCTTTTTGAATCAAATATTTTGAAACAATACAACCTGCTTAATGAAGATCAACCCTTTGGAAAACCGCTCAAAACACTATTTAGATTCACTTTTTTCTCTTCCGCGCTCTGCATTCCCATCGCCCTATAAAATTCTTGATCATAATTACGTGTTCGCACCACAACCGGCATGGGAGTGGCATGGCCAAGAATCAGAGCCTGCTGCTTGGTATCCAATGAAGCCAAAACGCTGCGCAACGCGGCGGCGCCGGAGACCCCGGTAAACACGGCATTGATATCTTTTTCGTCGTTGAGCAAAGCGGTAATACGAGTGCCCAACTGAGACAGAATCTCATCTTGAATGCCCGACGGCCTTTGATCGACCACCAATAAAGAAACGAAATATTTTCTCAATTCACGGGCGATGGTTCCAAAGATAGTTTGTTTGGCGGCGGTTGGATTCAAGAATTTGTGAGCTTCTTCAATAGTGATCATCAACGGACGGGGACGGTCGTTCAACTTCTTGGTCGCCATGTATTTTTCGGCGTCTTTCACCCAGGCTTCATGAATGCGCCGTGTGATCAGATTCGCTACCAAGAGATAGGCCAGCATGCTGGATACCCGTCCGAACTCCATGTCGATATGATGCCCTTGGCGTAGTTCGTCCACCAATTTGGATATGGAGACTTTGTTTCGTCTCACTCCCTCTTTCTTCTGTTTTTTAGAATCCACCACGAAGGGCAATTTGCGAATGGCAGACAGTTTTCGAAACAACGCCGCCAGGCTCTCTTTGTTGGCCCCCAGTTCATCTGCCCATTCTTTCCATGGATTGGAGGGTTTCTCTTGGCCGCCGGATTTTAAATCGGAGGGATCGAAATCCAATAGCGTCTTTAACCAGTCTTTTTTGTATCGGTTCGCGAGAATATAGGCTGTTTCAATGGCGGTAGAATGCAAATTGAGCTCATCTTGCAATATCCCGATGTCTTCCACATCAATCTCACTGAGCGCAATTTCGATCTCGAAATCGTATTTCACCTTGCGTTCTTCTGCGGATGCGGGATCAAGAGTGCAAATCAAAACCCGGTCACCGAAGATGTTCTTTAATCCTTTCACAAAGCTGTCCTTGCCGGTCCCTGATTCCGCCCGTGTTTCCCACCCGTATTCGCTATGCATATCAAAGATCAAATTCACCGCTTTTTGGCTGCGAATCATCCCCGCCAATACCAAACGGGTCAAAAAGGTTTTGCCCGTGCCGGTTTTCCCAAAGATTCCATTCGAGCGCTCGATAAAACGGTCCAGATCCAAACACACTTCCACCTGATCCATATCCAAAGGCTCGCCCAGATTAAAATAGCGGGCTCCGGATTTTTGTTCTTCTTGCCCGAAAATCTTGCTGATATCTTCTTGAGAGGCGTCGTAGACATTGGCGAAATGGGCTGGAATGCTTTTCACGGGGCGTAAATGTTTGTCACGTTGAAACGGTTCATCCAACTGTTGCTCGACCATCAACATAGGGTTGAGAGTAATGGTGGCGTAGGTATGGTCACCGGCGAGCACTTCACTCAGCAAGGAAGAGCGGGGCGGGTCGCGCAAGATGGAGGCGCTGGAGGCATCCAGCCGCGCGTCGGTGATCATCGAAAAGAAATCGTAATTGTTACCCCTCACCACAACAAATTTCCCCGCACGGACATGTTCGATTGAGATTTCGGGATTCAATCGCATTTCAAGACCCGCGGTTAAAGAGCCCGAAGTAATCACACCAAGAGGATTTTGATTTATGCCAGCCATGTTTCGATCCTCTCAAGAATGCGTCGAAGGGCATCATAGTTGTCCCGATACAAATCTGACACGGCTTTACCCACCCGAACGGCTTGCCTGTGTTGATTTTCCGGTTCTCCTTCAAATGCGCCAAGCAAATGCAAACAAGCGCTGACAATCAGTTCTTCCATGGAAGATTTTCCGGATGTGAACATCAATCTTAAGAAACCAAGTTGTTTGGCGATGAGTTGAATTTGTTCGGCCGTGCAGGGAACAATTTCACCGTGGATGGGGGGCGGGGTGGAAGGCAGCCCGAATTCGAACACCTGATTCATCCGGCCAATCAGCAACGCTTTGATTTGTGGCCGTATCAGTTGTTTGATATTGGGGTAACTCTTCTCAAATTCGTCTTCAGGCAAGCCAATCGCTACAAAGTTCCGGTTTGGATCCGCGCTGGCGGTTTCAACATTGTAAACAATCCCAACCGCTTGGGCGCGTTTGCCGGCGAGAATGAATGATCCATAAGAGAATGGATGACTGGCTGGCTGTCCCTGGCCGATGATTTCACTCGTACTCGCAAAGATGATCTCGCTTTTGGCCTGCGAATCGCTCATAACTCCCTCAACAAAAAAATTCAATCGTATTGAAAAATAGGAACAAACTTCGAATGTCTTAACCGTTCAATTCATAGTACACATTTATAGCACAAAATCCCTCCGCATCCCAGCGGAGAAAATCATGCTCGGAAAGAGGAAAAAGAAAAGAGGAAAAGGGTTGATTTTTTACTGTCTCTCGTTACGATAATATCAACCAACGGGGCTGTAGCTCAGCTGGGAGAGCGTCTGAATGGCATTCAGAAGGCCAGGGGTTCGATCCCCCTCAGCTCCATTGTTTCCCCTCTTTTGACATTCCCTGACACACAGTGATTTTCAGTGTCTAACATTACTACTTTATTGGATTTATCATTTGAATAGTAAAAACCTTGCCCTCAGGGCAAGGTCAGAATAAATTGGTTTTACCTTTTGAACAAGATATACCATGGATGAGTTGGATCCACAATTATAGTAAAGTAGAAAAATTAAATTTAGAAATTATCACGACCATCTTGGCATTTTCAATAACAAATCAATTGTGTGTAAAAAACCTGATTCAGAGAATTCAACCTTTGTCTCCTCAAAGGGCAAATGGTAATTTCATCCCCTTATAGAGGTTATACCAAAACCTGCCCCTCTGGGGTCGGTTTTTTATTCATTCTGAATTGTTTCAGAGCGTATTAACAAGCAAAAAGATCAAATTAAAGAAAAAAGATTCTGGTTATTCTGGATTGGAATTATGTGATTTGTTGGCTCATCCATTAAAATTTTATTCACTTAAAATCTATGGAAAGTTGACCAGAAATAAAGGTAATTTTAGTAATCAATTGGTTGAATTGGTTAAGCCAAAATTGCATAACAATTATGGTAAAGTACTTGGGAGCGGCATAAAAATTTTGCCATAAAATACAAAACACCCAGAAGCCTGGGCGTTTGTACGCTAGTCCTATGGGACTATCCACCTGCGATCTATCGCATTGCTTATTCTATAACCAATTTAGAGATTTCGTCAATAAAAATCTTTTTCAGGTTCTTTAGTATTTGGATTATTCAATTCTGTGGGTAAAAAAAAAGATGCCTTATATCTGATGGCTGGGTGGGGATGGTGAAAAAGACGTCAAGCAAAAAAAGATTCGCCACAGACTAAATACGGACTTTCTTGGGCTATTCTGGATAATACCCGAAGCGCATAAATAATTAATGATTTTATTGTTTGGGAATCAGAATATGAACAGTGGACTTTTTGTTTCAAACCAAAATAAATAGTTGTAGGCTATTATTTCTTTTTTGTTGGATATATTTTATGTTTAGGGTCATACCATATCAAGAAGAAGCACTCTATTATTCTAAAACCCCATAATCTTTTTTTGTTTTCAATCCTGAATCTAAAAATTTTGTCGAAATCATCAAGTTCTATTTCTATTAACCGGTATTGTGCTTCTTTACATATATCTTCTACA
>CAZEZQ010000144.1:8122-9410 GCA_964516245.1 uncultured bacterium
GTGTTTTTTGTGACTTTTATTTTTTTTTCCCGTAGTCTCAGAAAAAATTTGACTCCATCTTTTTTTTGAAAAATCTTCTAGATTTGGATGCAAAACATTTAACCATTCTTCTTCACTCCAATCTCTTTTCATCCCCCATGACCATTCACCAAGGCGGTCAGCTCTTGAAGTATTATAGACCATTATCTCTTGCATTATAGAACCAGGATCAGCATGTCGTTTAATTCTATAATTTTCAAATATCGGACGTTCATGTTTGGCAGTTTTTTGAAATTCTGGATCAAATTGAGTAGTTGGTTTTTTTTTAGGTTTTGGATCAAATTGAGTCTTTGGTTCTTTTCCAACTCTACCAGGTTCTTCACGCCTTTTGATTTTTTTTAGTTTTTCAGCCTTTTTGTTTTCTCTATTTTGCGCTTTTTTAGAGGCTGCCATAGTATTCAATCATTGCCGCAGGTGTTATTTCTGCATCGCTCCTTTCACTAGGCGCTAAATTACCTCTCGCAGATTTCCAAGGTTCTTCCATATGAGAAAGATCACTTAGCCATTGTGCTGATTTTTTTCCATAATATTCTAAAACCTTGTTGATGGAATCTTTTTCATCAGCAGTAAGTTCACCTATTTTTCCTTCTTGGAAGGTTGTGTAATCAACTTTGAAGCGCCCTCTATGTTTTTCATAAAGTTCACGCACTACTGGGCCATTTGCCCATGCCAGAACTTTTTCATCGAATAAAGTTTCTTCTCTCCAAGTTGTATGCCATGCTTGGCTGTAATATACTAATTTCTGCAATTTCATTGCAGTCATTGGACCACTTTTTTTGAGAATATATTTTGCTACGTCAAAAGCGCTAGCCATTTTCTCTATCCCTGTTATACCTATTTTTTTTGGCTGTGTATTTATGTATTTGATATCACATCTTATTGTATAACACAACCCAAATGTTGCCTAAAATTCATTTAAGCAATTAATGTGCCAACTATTGTTTATTGGAAGGTCTTAAAACTCAAACACTTATACTCAATTCATAATAAAATCGGTCTAACTTTTCCACTTCTCTGGTACATTTAGAACATATTTAAATTTGATAACTTATTACTAAATCAGGCATAGAAAATTCTCAATAGATTTCCCTTATTAAATAAAATATTTATTTTTTAAGATGTCCTATTGATTTTTCCCATAATCTCAGTAAGCAATTGGGGATGGTGGAAGGGGCTGGATGGAATCTCTGGAAACTAATTAAATTAGGTAAACCCCCGGCTCTGCCGGGGGACTCACAGAGTTTGACAA
>CAZEZQ010000145.1:0-9361 GCA_964516245.1 uncultured bacterium
GGCAAACCGAATCTTCGATGCCCGCTTCACCCGCTCCAGACGCGCCTTTTCCAATGACACGAACACCAACACCTTCAACAGGCGGGTCTAATTGAACTTCAAAACGGGCATCCACATGGCCATCCTGAGCCGCCGCCATATCGGTTGCATTCAAGGTCGGATAATCGGTTAATTCAGCCACAGTTTCCCAGTCGGCATCACCACTCGGTAAAACTTGGATTTCAACAGGCCGGGTTTCTGAATCAAACCATCCGCCATCGTTGAAAACATTACCTCCATAAACAACGACTGTATCAATGGTCATTTGCCGATTTCGGAGAACACCAATATAAGCTGGGTCTTGCTCTTCTCCATTTTTCGTGGCCACAGTGTTGCCGTCAAAATCACCTTCATAAAGGTATTGGGGCACCATATGATACCCAGATGCCACAACACGGCCACCGGCAAGAATGTTGAGCCCCTCTTCTTGGGCAACTACAAGCGAAGGGAGAATCAACAAACCAGCCAAAAAGAGCATTGGTAATTTGTTTTTCAATTGTTTCATAATAAGTTTCCTTTCCCTTTTTTCTCTACATTATCTAATTCGATACTAACTCTCCTAATGATATTTGTAATTCGAAAGCACATCACCTCCTTTCATTTATTTGTATTAGTTAGTAGAAATTACAAACAAAGATGCCATACACATTCATCAATATCTCAATATATTCATATTTAAAAATGAATTGGTCAATCTATCAACTTTGTTAAAATGATGTATTTCAAACAATATAGCATAAATAGGACTTAATTAATAATCTTTAATTAATCAAAATAGTAAAAAAATGATTTTTTTGATTACGAAAAATTGGTTTGAACTACAATCAAAAAGCCCCGCCGAAGCAGGGCTTTTTTTCTTCCACAACCATTACACGGTTTAATAAATCATAAAGTCATGGATTCCCACTGGCGGCTCTGTTTCCGGGGGTTCAAACTGAGTAATATCTTGTTCGAAGTCTTGGGTGATCAAAATCCAATCCAAAATACCCAAGGGTTCACGGCAAGCCATTCTGAACGTATGAACACCAGCATCCAATTCCCAGAAATCGACCCCGCCATCTAATGAAATCAATTCACGCAAAAAAATCTCAGGAGAACCGGCAGGATCTCCCTGAGAAGGTTGCCACCGAAGATCATTACTACTATCTAGAAATGCATTGGTGAATGGACTTTCTGGACCAAATGGATTTTGTTCATCAAACGTGATGTAATAAGAATCCGCCCATCCAGAGAGTGTATCTTGCTTTGCAAAAACGGAATATAAACCAGCCTCCGTTATTTCAATGTCAAACTGCATCTCTTGGCGGGACCATTCACCAAACCTTGGTCCAAAATTCACACGGGTAACCAAACCATTGTCCGCAGCACCATGACCAAAGATGGTATAGGATTCATTGATAGAGCGTGCCCGTTCCGCCTCGATGAAAATTTCAGCGTCGGCATTGGGTTGGAATGGTTCGCCGTCGTTGTTTTGTCCAGTGCCAATGGGTCCTGTATATCTTGGTGAACCTGAACCCTCGATGGAGAGTTCAGAAACTTGAATAAATGGTGTATCTCCATCATTTTCAAATGAACCAAACCCTACAACCCGAACCCCAATGGCTTCTGTGGGTGAATCAAATTCAAAGGTGTACACACGTTGATCGATATCCTCGGCAACTTCATTACGAAATGCGCCAAAAAATGTATCTGGATAATCGTCAATGGTTCCGGCGTTTTCCCAGGGTTCACCGGGAGCGCTGCGAATCTGAACGAGAGGTGGGTTGGCCCCGCCTTCAGTGTTAATCCAGCCAGCAGGTGCTTGTAAACTTCCATGTTGGAACGAAACCGATTCTAATGTAAGAGGATTAGCAGAATAAAATCCGAAAAACGCGACAGGAAAAAGATCAAATTCAGGCAATTCGAATTCCGCGGCAACTTGTTCCTGGCACATGACGACCGTTTCTAGGTTTTCATCGATAATCACATCACCGAATGGACTGCCACCGTGCTCGTTTGGATGCCAGAAGTTTGAACCGGTGGGGAGAGCTCCATCCATGGGTGGCGGGTCGAAAGTGTTTACAGATTCTCCCAATGTGCCAAGAGCCCGCAATTGACCAATTGCGACAAACGACTGATCTGGATTATTGCCGGAAGAGCCTTTGCCAATGACGCGGATACCCACACAACTCAATGGTGGATCAAATGTTTGCATGGGAAACATCCGGTCTGCATGGCCTGTTTCTGAATTATTCGCCGCTTCCATGTTTGTTCCATCCAAGGTTGGATAATCCGCAATGGGTTCGACATCTGTCCAATCATCTCCAGGATTTGCCATGATTTGAATCATTGGAGGGCCATCTGTAGAATCAAACCATCCTCCGTCTTCATACACTCTTCCACCAAACAGGTAAAAACTCTCAATGGTCATGCGGCGGTTGCGTAAAACACCAACATAAGCCGGGTCTTGAATCTCACCGTTTCTCGTCAAGAAATCTGCCGCGTCAAAGTCACCTTCGTAAATGTACTGTGGGGTGTTCCAAAAGCCGGATGCGATCACTTTACCGCCCGCCAAGATATTTAAGGTTTCAACATCAAGGGGTTCTTGAGCAGTTGTGATAAACGGGCAGCACAAAAACAAAACGATTAAAACGATAACTTTCTCTTTCATAATTTTTTCTCCCCAAAACAAATTTTTTTGTGCACGACACAAAGATGTAATGAACCGAATATCCTTATCACCTCCAATTCTTATGCTGCAAAATAGAATTATAAATTTCATTGATTCGATAAAGCGAAATAAATATAGCATAAATTTGATTAAATTACTAAGCTTTATTCAATCAAATTTGCAAAAAAAGTGAATTCAATCATGATTCAAATAAGATTCATGAATAAATATTGTGAAATTTGACAATTATAGGGGCGGACTAGAAGTTTTTTTATAAACATATCTGAATGGCGTGTTTACAAAATCCCATTAGCCTGCTTGGCTGGCGGGGTTGTGGCTAACGGTTTCGCCGCTGGGGTTCATTGGATCGAAATGAATTTCGAATTCACTTCCAAATAATTTTTTGATACGGGCTTCTTCTTGATAGTATTCTTTGAATTGATCTGATTCTTTATAGAGTTTTAAAAGTTCAAACGAGATTAACGGGTCTTCAGGATATTGATAGCGTAAATTCTCAGCCAAAGCCAGCGCTTCTTGCAAGCGCCCGGCTTCACGCAGAATAATGACTTCAAATACTTCAAAAAGCGAATTCCCCGGTTGTTTCAACAGAGCTTTATCCAAAGCGGCCAGGCTTTCGTCGGTTTTGTTTTCTTTGTATGAAATCATAGCGCTTAAAAACCAATATTGAGCCGTTCTCGAACTGTTCTTTTGGATCGAGTTGAGATGCTTTCTGGCTTGTTGCGCCGATTCTTCCACCCGAATCCATCGATTGTAAGCCAACTGATGGGGAATATAAATCGAATCCGTAGCGTTCATAATGAACTCTTTTTTTTGTTCAAAAAACTGCATCTGTTTGGTTTCATCCGAACTTTGAAAATTGCTGGAAGCCAAATTAACAAAGAGCAATCCTGCTTCTTGAGATTGCCGGGCTCGTTTGCTGAAGGTTTCGCCGCCCGATTCGGGATACACACCGATGCAGATGCCTTCCAGCAACTCATTTTCGGTCAACAAACGCGTATCATACGTAGTGGCGCCTTCACCATAGAACACGCCACGTTTGGAGTCGTAACCAGAAAGTAACAACAAATCAGAAATACTCTGGTCGGCATACAAACTCCCGTTTATGTGTATAACGGGTATTCGTTGTTTCAGATATTCCAACACTACAGATTCTTCACCCACAAATGGTTCGATTTTGTAGCGTAAAGTCCCAAGTTGAAGATGGGCCAGCATTTGGTCAAATCCAAGGCCTCGAAATTTGTCGGTGTTCAATTGGCGGCGAATCGAAGCAAAGGTGGCCGAACCACCTCCAAACCGGGAATCGCCCCAATATTGAACCAATTCGGATAACACATAAGGGGCGCTGTATGTAGGGAAACGTGAAAAAAAAGGGGAAACATGAAGTTCTTTTCGGAAAGTTGATTTCTCTTCCGAATTATCGTTCAAATAACGTTGGGCGGTTTGAGCCTGAGACGATTCGGGAAAGCGTTTGAGCAAGTCTGAATATAATTGTTTCGCCAAGTTGTGTTTTCCCGTTCGAACCGCCAAATCAGCTTGCAAATACAGAATTTTGTACTGTTGAAAATCAGGGAACTTCAGCCGTAACTGTTGAAAGGTTTCCAACGCGTCATAAATTCGGACGCTGCGCCGCTCAATCATCCCCAAAAGATAATATTCCAAAGCGCTGGCGTTAGGCTGTTTCACCATCGATTGCAATTCGCCGATGGCGCTGCTTACATCTTCATCGAGCAATGCGATATAGATCCGGTTAAAGGGATCCAACCCCTCCATCCCGGCGAGATTTTGCCGCTGTTTCTCGCGCTTTTGCCGTAGCAATTCTTGAATTTCTTTGGTGGGTGGCATGCCTGAGGTTACACGGGTGTCTTCCAACTGCCGGGCTTTTGTTTCGTATTCTTCGACCAATTGGGGTTGATTTTGAATGCGGCGCAAGAGATACGCTTTGGTTTTATAGAATTGCCAATTGGGTTCCACTTTAGACTCAAACGCATTCATAATTTTGAGGGCTTCTTCGTTCTGGTTGAGCAAATAGGCCAGCTGAGCAGCGGCCGATACCAGATGAGGGTCGGCATACAAGAGTGGACGCAGACGATACAATTCTTGCAAGGCCGCATCTTTCTGGCCGGTATTCTGCAAATATTGGGCTTTCCAGTATATGGCTTCCGCATCTTTTGGATTTTCTTGAAGCATAGTTTCAAGCAATGTATTAACCCGCTCGAACGCTTCTTTGCGCAAAAACAATTTCACCAAATCAATATTCAGGCAGTGCAAGAGAATATCCGATTGCAAATGCTCTTTCGCCTTTTGCAAGAAGGTTTCGGCCTCGACGAAGTGCATTTCCCGGGCATGCATGATCCCCAGAAAATACAAGGAATAAGCGCTTACCCGCTTTTTCTGCAAATCCACGAAAAACGTTCGATAACCTTCCGTATCTTTTAGCGCTTTGAGAGACAAAATACTTAAGGCCGGATGCAAGTTGAAATCATCTGTCTGTTCGATATATTGTTGAATTGACTTTCCCGTGGAGTTGTATTTTCCTTGTTGCAAGGCTTCGGCAAAAGCCTGGGTTTGCGCATCCAATTTTGGCGTTTTGGAGGGCACATCGTTCACATCCAATTCAGAAACCAGGGTGGAATAAAAGCGGAGGCAGAGATTGCGGGCAAATTCTTTTTGCTTGTCGCTGCCAGTTTTATCCAACCAGAGTATCAATTTTTTGGCAGTCGTAACCCGTTTTTCGAATTCTATGCTATCCGACAAAATCAAATTGGCGGCTTCGACCAATTCTTTTGGTGTGGTAAAGGGTTGCTCTGTATTGTTTTGAGGATTCACTCGGCTGGTAGAAGTGAAAAAAAGAACAAGAAAATAAGCCACATTCAGCAGAACCAAACTTTGAATGCGTTTTGGTATTGACATTCTAATTGCTTTCAATTCTGCCATATCTAATCTGTTCCTTAAAATCCGGTTGTATGGAATTACCGGATGGGAAGGCCATACTCTTTTAAGATGGTGAGTAAGGTTTTCTCATGATCTGAGGTGAGCGAAACCAGAGGAGAGCGCAACTCTCCACAATGGGGCAAACCAAATTCTGCATTTTGGCTTAAGAGATTCACCGCTGTTTTAATGGGAATAGGGTTGGTTTCCAAGAACATCGCTGCATTCAATGGAGACAGCTTCTGGTGAATTTTCAAAGCCTCCTGAGCGTTGCCTTGCAAGAATGCGTGAACCAATGCCCGCATATCCTGGGGCACAATATTGGCGGAAACCGAGATCACTCCCTTCCCTCCCACTGATAAAACAGGAAGAGTCAGCCCATCATCGCCAGACCAAACGTAAAAATCGTCTGGAGTGCGGCGAACCACTTCAGAAATCTGGCTTAAATTGCCGCTGGCTTCTTTGACCCCCACAATGTTCTTTTCTTGAGCCAATTCGACCATGGTGTCAATACTGATATTGACGCCGGTGCGTCCTTGAATATTATACGGCACTTGCGGGATATCCACCTCACGGGCCAGCCTTTGAAAATGGTGTAACAATCCGGCTTGTGTCGGTTTGTTGTAATAGGGTGAGATTAAAAGAATGCAGTCGGCCCCATACTCTTTCGCTGCTTGGGTCAATTCCAGCGCTTCTTTTGTATTGTTGCTTCCCGTGCCCGCCATTAAGAGTGGATAGGTCTCATTGCCCCGAATAGAACGAATATATTCCGCAGCATGTTTGATCAACTGTTTGTGTTCATCATGGCTTAAGGTGGCCGATTCACCCGTGGTGCCGCATACAACAATACACTCGGTTTTCGCTTGCGCGTGAAAATCGATTAGCGTTTCAAGGGCTTGGAAATTGATGGCGTCCCCTTTGAAAGGGGTAACCAATGCAACGCCGGTTCCTTCAAACAACATGCATTTTCCTTTCTTGATTCCTGAAGCTTAATTAAGGACGAATAGTATTGTTTTATACTAGAAATGGATTGGCCCTCTGTCAACCAAAGCACCTCCCGTCTCCACTCTATATATCATACTTGTAAATCTGAATTTTGATGTTAAATTTTGACGTTGATTTCAAATTGTTATTCATTTTGAAGATGGCAATGTTATCATGCGTTATGGCGAATTCTCGCTGGGCTGCGGTTGTTTAGAATTATTCTGAATGTATATTTGAATGTTGCTATAATCCAGTTTCAAAGAGTGTTAATATTTTTACCGCAACGTGGAAACCATTATGTCTAAATTTTCAACCCATCATGTTTCCCAACCGCAAATCAACAATGATGATTTACTCAACAATTCCAGTATTCTTTTGGTTGACGACGATAAGAATATTTGTGACATTCTTGCTGAATATCTTGAAAATTTTGGGGTGATTTGCACATGGACCAGTATATCATCTGAAGCGGTAAAACTCATCGAAACGAATGAGTATGATGTCATTATCTCTGACATTTATATGCCCCAGCTTACAGGCCATGATTTATTGGCCATTACTTTAAATCACCATCCTATTACTCCCGTAATTCTTATGACCGGGCGTCCGACGCTGGAAAATACGATCGATGCGATCCGCCTGGGAGCGTACGATTATCTCATCAAACCGTTTAATCTCGACGTGGTGTATCTCACCGTTAGCCGGGCTCTCAATTACCGGCATCTTGCCGTTCAAAATCGGGCCTATCAAGAAAATCTGGAAAAACAAGTTCAAGAACGCACCAAAGAACTAAGCGATTTTCTTTTTTATTCAGTTCACTCTCTTTCTTTGGCACTTGAAGCCCGTGACCCATACACCCAAGGGCATGGGTATCGCTGCGGTGAACTGCTTTTGAAACTGGCAGAAGAATTGAAAATTGAAAAGTCTCATTTCACCGCACTGCGGCTTGCAGCAGAATTGCACGATATTGGAAAAATCGGCATCCCCGATTCGATTCTGCTCAAGGGGGGACAACTCTCGCCGGAAGAATATGAGATTATGAAAGATCATGTATTCATCGGCTACAAAATCCTTTCCCCCATCCCTTCATTGAAAGAAGTCAGCCGCTATGTGTATGAACATCATGAACGCATGGATGGAAAAGGTTATCCCCGCGGGCTCAAAGGGGATGAGATTCATTTCCATAGCCGGTTGCTGCAAGTGACCGAGGTGTGCGACGCCCTGGCCACCCCCCGCAGTTACAAACCCGCTTGGCCGCTCAAAGACATAGTCGAATATTTCGACGAAAATTCTGGCGCCGCCTACGACCCCGAAGTCGTCAAAGCCTTGCTGGCGTTGCTCAACCGGCAAGGTGACAAAATTATGGAGATGTTTCAACAAGCGGTGGTCTAAGTTTTATCAGACTACAAAATTTTTATCCTCTAACTCACTTATTGATTTTTTATCGTGCGTAGAGTCACTCTCGATTGATTGCCTTTTTTCTCAATAAAGGCGATCGATTTATTAAGGCAAAACTGTACCTTCCCCTTCAATAACTTTAACAACAGTGTCAATAACATTCACTTCAAAAGTTTCCGTTATACCTGTAGGCCAGGCAATCTGAATGGAGTCCACTTCGGTACTCTTTCCCAAACCAAAACGCAATGTTAATTCAGACTGTGAAGCATATCCAAAACCGCCCCGATGATATTTCTTGATTTCACCATCTTTGGTTTTTACTTCGGCCCAAGACCCTAACGCCGTTCGATTCGATACGGTTCCAATGAGATCAATACCAATCCAATGATTATCTGAACGGCTTGCATTTTCATAAATTGTTGGTTCTGCATCCATATTGCTGACAGCGATATCGATATCACCGTCATTATCGAGGTCTCCGTAAGCGCTTCCCCGTGATGAAAGAACGACATTGAACACATCACCCGCTTTCTCGGAAACATCTTGAAACTTGGCATTCCCATCATTGAGAAATAATTGGTTTTTCTGCTTGTATCCTAGTTTTGACCCCGTTTGATCGACCTGGGGCATAACATGGCCGTTTGCGATGAACAAATCCAAGTCACCATCAAATTCAGCGTCGAAAAACAAAACCGTCCAACCCAATTGATGAAAAGTATCAATATAGAGATTGGCGTCTTTGGTTGCATCATAGAAGTATCCATCGCTTTCATTTCTGTAAAACGTGTTATAGTCTTGCGCATAATTCACCACGACGATGTCTTCCAATCCATCACCATTGAGGTCACCGCAATCAATACCCATTCCAGACTGGATATCTCCAATGCCACTGTAACTGACACCGGCGAAAATTCCGATTTCTTCAAATGTTCCATCTCCCATGTTTTGAAACAAATAATTGGGTGACATATCGTTTGAGACATAGATATCTGGAAAACCATCGAGGTTATAATCCATAAAAAAAACACCCAAGCCAAACCGGTTCTCAACAGCGTTGATACCCGATGTTTGGCTGATATCGGTAAAAGTGCCATCGCCATTATTGCGATATAACACATCGGGGATGGGGGTTAATCCTTTGGGTCCACATTGAACTGGGATCGAACCCGCTAATGTGCAACTGGGGTGTCCACGCTTGGGAACGGTTTCTAAATTAAAATCCAAATAGCGGGTCAAATACAAATCCAAATCGCCATCCCGGTCGATATCAGCAAACGCACAGCTGGCGTCCCAGTTCTCTGATTGAACACCCGCTTGTTGGGCTACGTCAGTAAATGTGCC
>CAZEZQ010000146.1:0-9303 GCA_964516245.1 uncultured bacterium
GTGATACTTTTGTTCTTCATGATTGGCGGTGTCGGTTACCCGCACATCGAGCTGAACGATGGTGTTGCCCTCAAACATGGGTTGACCCACCAGGCGTTCGGGGATTTCAAACTCGTATTCGTATTTGCCGTCAACATCCGTTTGACCTTCGACTTTGGCAAATTCGTTGAAACCCACATCGAAACAATTGGCAACAAGATTCACTTTGGCGTTTTCCAGCGGTTTGCCGAAAAAGTATTTGGCTTCCAATTTGCCGGTAACTGTGTCGCCGGGGGCGTAATATTTTTTGTCGTTTTCGATGCTGACCTTGAACTTGGGCAATACATATTCATACACGCGTAGGGTCTTTTCACTTGTATCGTTGGGTGATGATTCTTGCTCGATGATGGCTTTGATTTTGTAGTTGCCCTGATTGACCTCATCCGCCAG
Organism: uncultured bacterium; assembly: GCA_964516245.1. Lineage (GTDB taxonomy): Bacteria > Hinthialibacterota > Hinthialibacteria > Hinthialibacterales > Hinthialibacteraceae > CAZEZQ01. The sequence goes on from CAZEZQ010000146.1 coordinate 430, forward strand.
CTGAAAATCGGCCCAGGCGATGCCGAATTCGGAGGTGGTTTGATTCTTCTTAAACACCTTGTTGCCTTTGCCGTCATATACTTCCAAGGTCAAATCTTTTTCGGCAAGCGGTTTTCCACTGGCGCTGTGTGAGGCCAAAGCCCGGATGTGCATTAACTGGCTAGGTTGATACACCGGCTTGTCGGTGGTTAGAAATATCTTGGTGCCAGTAGTGACTGATATATTGGCTTGTAATTGGTCTTCACCATATTCTGATTGGGCATGCACAGTGATTTGATTTTCGCCAATCAGCTCTTCAGGGACATCAAAAATGAGAGAAGCGCTGCCGGACGAATCGGTCGTTGCCTGGGTAAGAGTGATGGTCTCACCGTTTTGTCGTATGGTGATTTTGATATCAGCCTCTTCAATCGGCTGGCTGCCCGGGCTTTGGCTGACAATCACCCGCACCGATGCCTGGCTGCCGGCGATCCATTGGTTTTGGCCGATGATGTGCAATTCTTGATCGGTTTTGTGTTCTTGGAATCTCTTAAGCCAGATTTGCTGATTCAAATCCACCCGAACTATGCAATCTTTCAGTGGCGGCGTGTTAGCCGACACCGGCAGGGCAATGCTTTCGGTATGTTCTCCGTTGAGTAGAAAAAGCTTCTTGCGCGCCTGTGCGAGCGAATTGTAATCTTGGTCCAATAGCGAAACGTTGAGATCGGCGATTTGTTGTTCTTCGCTGCTATTGGTGATAGGGATATCGACGCGATAGACCGATCCATTTTCTTGAGCGCTGATCTGTTCGCGGTCTACTTGCAACTGAGCTTGGCTATGGACGGAAAGCATGATGCAGGTAAGGAAAAATAAAATTGAATTTGCCGTTAATCGTTTCATGATCGTACCTCGTTTTTCAAAATTTCGATGCATGCGAATTTCTTTAGGTGTTTGAATTTTATGGAGCCACTTCACCCCTCTGTGTTGGATCGATTGTAACATCGGTCAGCAAACGTTTTTGTTGATCCAAAATCAATATTTGTGTTTGATTAATGAGTTCCAGGCTGTTTGAATTCATCAAAGCATATTTGACAGCAAGTTCGTTCCATCCTTTTTGGAGCGAAATTTTCATGGATGAATAGCCCTGTTCTTGATTTTCACTGGGCCGGCTTTGATAGATGGTTTCTTGATTCAACCAGACTCGGTTGGGCCTTGCTCCTTTATGCGCAATCAAATAAGCGATTTGAGTTTCCTCACTATTCACATACGTGACAGAAATTGCGCTTGAAGTGATCCCTTCTTTTTTCCCTGGAAAATTCAAAACATCATTAATTTTAGAGTTATCGTCGATTCGTTTCCATGAGGTTGGTTGGCCATAAATATCGTTCCATCGCCGGTTATCAATCCAATCTTCTGCGGTTGATTCCATTTGCATAACGTCCAAGTAATTGACTGGACCGATCACCCACCAATCTTTCAGAATGAATTGATCTTTGATTTTGTTTTGGACCGCATTGCTCAGTGTATAACTTCGCTGTGAGAGTGAATGGCCATTGGGGGCATTGTCTACAATAAAATTTAACCACTGCAAGGCTTCTTTGGGTTTTTCTTTTTGTACCCGGCTGGAATAGTCGTATGCCAGTTGATACAGATCGTTTGAATCGGGATATTTCTCTTTGTATAGGGATAGTTCACTCTGCGCCTTATCCAAGTGATTGGTCGAAGCCAGACAGATGCGAATTAGTGAAGCCCGCGCTTTTTGGCCGTGTGGTTCTGTGTTTGGAAAACGGGTAAGCATGTGTTCATAGGTATCAATTGATTTCCCAACTTTCCCCAATTCACGGTACGCGTCGGCAATCAATATCATTGAAAAGGCTTCCCACTGGCTGCTATTTTCATGGCTCTGCATCGATTCTTCCAGATACACGATCGCGCTGCGCAATAGGGCCTCCCGTTCTTCTCCAATTTTACTGAAGGCTTTGTTATAAAGTTCGAGGGCGGTGCGAAAGGTTTGTTCGGCTTTCTTGCTGGAATCATGTTTGGCCAAAGTAGGCATTATATGGTCTGATTGAGGTTTGTTGTTAATTTGAAACGATCGATTTTCGGTTATAGTTTTGGTCTCTCTGTTCGTTACACTGAGAGTGGATTGATTGCCATTTCCTAAAGAAAAGAATGCCCAACCCGTACCAATCACCACCAAAAAACTCGCGGCTAAGGTAAGCGGCTTCCAATACGAACGCCTCGAATTGGTTGTAGGTTGTTTTGCGCTTTGCAAGATGGAATGTTCTACATGGGATGGCGGCGATTTTACCTCCAGGGTTTGGAAAATTTGATGCGCTTCTTGAACCTCACGCCATTCCTGGGCCAGCTGTGGATTCTTTTTTAGAAGCGAATCCAGTTCATCGCTTAGCTCGGATGAGAGCGTTTCAAACATTCGCTGCATCATCAGTTCACGGGCGGTTTGCTCGTTCATGCGCTTATCCCTTGTTCCACCAATTGCCGCCGCAATGCCAAAAGGGCGTAATGCATTCGGCTTTTGGCCGTGTTGCCGCTGCAACCTAATCGTTCACCAATTTCATCAAACGTCATAGATGTCATCTCCCGCAGCAGTATGATTTCCCTCTGCTCATCCGGCAAAGAATGTATGCACGATTCAATGGCACTATTCATTTCGCGCTCCGCCGAAAACTCAAAAGGGGTTGGATTGCTGCATGCGATATAGCAAACATTCGGCGACTCTTCGGATTCTATTGAACGAGTTTCGTTTCTTCGCTGATTCTTACGCATTGTATCGATACACACCGAACGGACAATTGTGAACAACCAGGTGCTAAATTTGGCTTTGGGTTTGTAACGTTTCCGGTTTTTGATCACCCGCATGAAGACGGTTTGAAAGATATCGTCGGCCTGCGCAGAATGGATTAAAAACCGGTAAATAAAACTGTATACCGTTGTTTTGTGCCGGTAAAACAAGACCTCGAATGCTTCGTCTGTTCCTTGGGCATAGCGTTCCATCAGCGCCTCATCGCTGAGGGCCTGCAGCGGGTCATCTGAATTCGCCTCTGATGGAATCGCCATAAGTTTCGCTTGCATCGTATTAAGTGAAACGATTCACTACCGTAATGGTTTTAAATAAATGCCAAATTTATTGTTTTTACAAATTCATGGCTGATCAGTCAAATGAATTATATTTTCGAATGTATTTATTGTCTTTTTCCTCCCCAAACGCACTTAAACTTTGCCCACAAGTTTAGAGAAGATATCCAGCAAATTCTCTCCCCAAGATTGGGGAGGGCTAGGGTGGGGTTGAGAATGTTTGAAATAAGTATGATCAAAACCAACAATCCCCTCCCGGCCTCCCCCAAACTTGGGGGAGGAGTAACTTTTGGGTCAAGATAAGGATCTTGGAAGATGTATTTTTCATATGTTTGATTGACAAATCTTAATTTTCCAGCAAATCATTTTCCCATTGCTCTGCTGCACTCGGCACGTTTTCTTGCAATATTTCTGCGAAGGTGATAACCGTTCGGCGGGCGCCGCCTATTGGGAATGCGAAACGGAACCAATGTTCACTGTCTTCGCCATCGTGATTGGGGATCACATAATCGAACCTATGGGCTTCTAACAGTTCTTGATAAGCGGTTTGGCAGCGGGTTTCGATGTCATCCAAATCAGTTTGGCCCAAGATTCCAACTTGGCTTTGCTTGCGCCGCAGCAACTTGCGGCGCATGAGTTCTGTAATTAATTTTTCCAAATCGGTGTGCCTTTCCGGTTGTTTGAAAAAATGAATTTCTTCTTTGGAGAGCGGGCTGAGAAACACACTGATTTTGTGTAATTTTTGCATCAGGGGATGCTTTTGAATCGCATTCACCACATAAGGGGCCCCTTCATAAAACACATCTTTCCCCGATTGCAGAATTTCTTCTATATCGGCCACCCGTACCGCCTGAAGATCTTTGCGAACTGGGATCACAATATAACCTTCCTGCTCTTGCATGGCTTCTATCTCGTTGCGCGGGCGAAAGTGGTAATCAACCCCATCAATTTCTCCAGGGCGTATTTCACGGTCATTGAAAAGCACTAATTTTTTCATAGAATTGGTGATGTCAGGATAAAGCTGTTTAAGAGCCTTATGCAAGGGGCTTTTGCCCACGCAAGAAGGGCCGGAAAGCAATATCAATTTCGGCATAATAAAACTCCGAGTAGATAAAATAGAGAACTCTATGATATCATAAGTGATGTTGTACTTGGCATAGACTCTGAGAATCTTTAAAGTATACAATCCGATAAAAACCAAAAGATAGAGGTTAGTTATCATGCGAAATCTCGCAATCGTACTCATTATCGCAGCCATGTTTACGGCTTGTTCAGAAAACAAAGGCGAAATCGTGGTTGCCAAGAAAGACAGCGGTGAAAAATCTTCCACCCCACAAGTGTCAAACAGCCCCCAAATGCCGTCCGGCCATCCACCGATTTCCAGCGGACAACAACAATCGCAAAGTTCCATGATCCCCGGTCCGGAAAAGAAATATTCCATGGAAACGGGTGAGGGCAATACGGTAAAAATTGGGCCAATGTCGTTTGAAATTGGATCGGACTGGAAAGCAGAAGAGCCATCCAGTTCATTTCGCGCCGCTCAATTTTCGCTCCCCCCCAAAGAGAGTGGAGGAGAACCGGCCGAACTGGCCGTGTTTCAAGGGATCGGCGGTTCTGCCGATGCGAATATTCAACGCTGGATCGGCCAATTTCAAAATACAAAGGAAGAACCGGCCGTCGAAATGAAACAAGTCGGCCCCTATCATGTGCATATTTTGGATGTAGAGGGCACCTATGCCGCTTCAATGGCCCCCATGATGGGTGGCGGTGAACCGCAGCCGAATACGCAAATGCTCGCGGCCGTAATAGAAGGTCCCGGCGGTCCATGGCAATTCAAAGCCACCGGACCCTCCGCAACTGTTTCTCAACATAAAGAAGCCTTTATGAATATGGTGGATTCATTAAAAGCCAATCAACAATAGGAGAATCTCATGGGAAAGTACTTCATCAGCCTTGCCGGGGTCGCAGTGTGTTTCTTTGTTATGGCAATCCCTGTATCCGCACAAGTTCAATTGGTGTTTCCCGAACAAGGTCAATCGGTTTCGTTCAGCCAATTGCAAAGTCCGGGCTTATCGTGGTTTGCTCCAGCAAACGCAACCCTCTTCGAAGTCATCATCACCCCCACGAACAATCCATCTCAAAATTTGCGCTTTGAAACCGAAATCAAACGCTTGGAATTGGATGACTCGGACCGGCCATTTTTCACAACCGGTTCCTTTTTTTGGACGGTGCGAATTATAGAAGGGCAAGGACAGGGCACCTCAGCATCAGGCAGTTTCAAAATTGGGACTTCAGGGAGCTTGATCCCCACTCCGACACCTGAAGCCACAGCGACACCGGTGCCTCCAGATGAAGACACTCCTACTCCAACGCCAACGCCGCAAGTGGGGATGCCGCAAAATTTTCAGTTTGATCCAGGCCAAATCGTTACCTTTTCCAATGTAACCAGCTTAACCATATCTTGGGACCCCCCCAGTGCGCCAAGTGGTGCGAATTTGGTGTATGATGTTATCATTCTCTTCCCAGACAAGGTTTTTCCACCACCCATTGAAAAATTAAATTTGCCAGAACCTAATGTCAAACCACTTGATTTCATTTCTACATCAATTGGAACGTATACTGTACACGTGAGAGCGAAAGATACGGCCAGTGGTTCAGTAAGCAACATTGCCACTACCACTTTCACTTTATCACGCGATGTGACTCCATCACCTACAGCAACCCCGGTCGTGATTGATTCTGACCTTTCGTTGGACGGTGAAACCGGCCCCCATGATTTGGCTTTGTTCGCCCAATCGTTTGGAACAAACAATGGAGAGGCCGGTTTTCAAAGCAAGGCGGATTTCACTAGCGACGGCGTGATCGATCAGCGGGATTTGCTGATGTTTGTTTCTTTATTCAAACAGCAGGGCCGGCAATCGGCCAAACCGCGCTGGTTGTTTGCCGATGTGCCGTTGATGGATGATTCCTCTCCGATTTGTCAAGTGGTTGGCAGAAGAGATCCCATTCAGTTTCCTCCTAATGAGATTACATTTGGTATAAATGGTAAGAAATGTACACTTGCTGAAATTACAGGGACTAATGAAAATTTTGATAATGGTACAAGGTTTCATTTTTCAAGTGTCTCTGACGCAGTAGACTATCAAGTTACGATAATGGCTGAGAAACTTGGTATACTGCCAAGTGATAAATTTAATACTGGAGGTGAAACATCATTTGGACTTATTGTAACTACCCCAGACAATGAAGCTAATATTGTGGTTCAAGCCATTGGACCAAATGGTGAATTAGGTCCAAAAAGTGAGCCTTTGAAAATTGTGATACCAGCAATCACTCAATAATTGACGCTGGTGTATAACTTTATCTTTTTTTATATTCTTAGTGTGTGATCACAATATTATTAATTCCACTGTCCAGCCTACAAGGCTGGGCAGTGTGGTGAATTTACAGTAAAGAATACATTAATCAAAATGCAAAATGTAATCATTCGGCTGCCCAATTGGCTTGGAGACGCCATCATGGCAACTGCGGCAGTAGATTATTTCAAGCAAAACCATCCGGATGCAAATGTTTCACTCTTAGGTTTGCCATCCACTCTTTCAGTTTTTGAAAATTCCTCATATTCGTATGAGCTAATCCCATACGACCGAGAGGCTGAACACTTCGGTTGGTCCGGCTTGCTGCGCTTGGCCTCCCAACTGCGAAACCGGAAATTTGATTGCGGCTATTTGCTCACCAATTCGTTTTCATCCGCCTTAATTTTTTGGCTGGCGCGCATCCCCAAAAGGATCGGTTATAGCGGGCAACTTCGCAATGCAATGTTATCACAACAAATCAAACCCTTGCCAGGTGAAGTACACCAAACCGAACGCTATGCCCATTTGTTGTTGAATGAAATCCCGAATGATTTGCAAATCGGCATCACTGTATCAAGTGAGGAAGAATCCTGTGCTGATGAAATATTGTCAAAGCATAACATAAATCCAAATCGGCTAATCGGTATGGCGATCGGGGCAGCTTACGGTCCGGCAAAACGCTGGCTGCCCGAACGATTCGGCGAATTAGCAAAACAATGTGAGGATGAGTTGGAAGCCCGCAGTATGTTGCTTGGATCGAAGCATGAAAAAATGCTGGCGATCAAAGCGATGAAACATGCAGGGAAGGGGACAGTTGATTTGACCGCGAAAACATCACTCAGAGAGTTGTATGCCCTGCTGCAGAAATGCAATGTGGTGGTTACCAATGATTCGGGTTTGATGCACGCGGCCGCCGCTGTGGGCGCACCGGTGGCGGCAATTTTTGGCCCCACCCGGCCCGGTGAAACCGCCCCGTACACCAAGAACTATCAAATCATCAAAAAAGATTTGGCCTGCGCCCCCTGCATGAAACGAAAATGCCCCCTCAAACACCATGATTGCATGAGACAAATTGAAGTGGATGAAGTGTTTGATCTGATTAAAGGATATTTCAATTACTCACCTTCATAATCTGGATTTGGTTTCGGCATTTTCGCATCAAGTTCTTTTTGCCAAAGATGCAACTTGGCTTGCAACTCTTTTCGTTTTTCCGGATGCGATTCAGATAAATCATTCTGCTCGCCAATATCTTCTGCCAGGTTGTACAATTCCACTTTTCCATAATGATAAAACTCGATCAGTTTCCAATCGCCAGAACGAATGGCGGCGCCGGGGGTCCAAGTGCTGCCGTGATAATGAGGGTAATGCCAATAGAGGTCTTGCCGGGGGATATCTCCGCTTTGCTTGAGCAGGGGCGTCAGGTTTTGGGCGTCTTGATGTTGTTTGGGCATGGCGGGCAAACCGGCCAAATCGAGCATGGTGGGGTAGAAATCCATACTTACAGTGGGTATATCGCTTGTCGAACCGGCCTGGGTCACACCAGGAGCGCGAATGATGAAAGGCACTCGAATGCCACCTTCATAACACCAGCCTTTTCCCGCTCGCAATGGAAGATTGCAGGTAGGGAAACCCCGGTTTCTGAGTGTGGAAAGCCCGCCATTGTCTGAAGTAAAGATCACCACAGTGTCGTCACTTAGATTTAACTCATCCAATTTATCCAGCACACGGCCCACATTTTCGTCCATGGCGTAAATCATTGATGCATACTCAGGGTCATCTTGCCGCATCCGGGTGACGCCATCATGTTCTTGTTTTTCCTTTGGCCCATCCATAGGCGGCAGAGCTTCAGCCTTTTTCTTGAATTTATCCAAATGCCGCTTGCAGGCCTGTATGGGGGTATGGACAGTGTAGAACGATAAATAGAGCAGAAATGGATTATCCTGATTGTTATCCATAAACTCTATGGATTCATCGGTCAGCCGGTCGGTGAGATATTCTCCCTCCGGGCCATCGCTAAGTTTGGGATTGTTGTAGGGCGTATAGTACCCACCGGGAGGGGAGCCTCTATGGTGTCCGCCTTTGTTGATGTCGAATCCCTGATCTTCGGGAAAATACCCTTCATCGCCCAAATGCCATTTGCCGGCATAGAAAGTTTTATACCCATGCTTTTTGAAGGCTTCGGCAAGAGTGGTCTCGTTGAGGGCGAGCTGGTTTTGGTCTTCCGTTCCCAACAACTTTCGATTGCCTGGATTCTTTCCAGGAATCCAATCGGTAATATCGACGCGAACTGGATGCTTGCCGGTCATAATCGAAGCGCGGGTGGGCGAACAAACCGGGCAGGCAGTATAGAAATCGGTAAAGCGCATTCCCGACTGCGCCAGACGGTCGATATTCGGCGTTTCGTAAAAGGTGCTGCCATAACAGCCTATATCTTTCCAGCCCAAAT
>CAZEZQ010000147.1:0-9274 GCA_964516245.1 uncultured bacterium
TTGGCAAAAAGTCTTTTTTGGAGCGCAGGTCATAGACGCGCCTTGGTGGGCGTCCCCGCCTACAACAACATACAGTGCAGGTTGGATGGCCGCGTTTCTATATATTGTGTTGTCGTTTTCTGGATTTGACTTTTTGCCGGTTCGTCAGTAAAGAGTGTTTATTGACAAAGACCCTCAATTGCAGAAGCATAGGTAAATTCACTCAGATCACCATAAATTTGGCTTTTGCCATGTACTTGTTTTAGTATCCATTTAGCTGATTAAAAAAATTTTCTTGTCTTATTCAGTTGTTTTTCCCGCCAAAGCGGGATATCTTTTTAGTATAAATAATTTCAAACCACCCCAACCCAAAATACGGGCTTGGGGATTATTGCGTTTAAACCAAAGAATATGATCAAACTCAATATTGAATCCATTGCCGATCTCGTTCAACGATACGCCGAACAAGAACCGTATAAATCCATCAGCGAACGGCTGCAAGATGCCGAAGGCCAAGCCGTCTGCGGCCAGGCGGTGGGCGGCTCCAAATCACTGCTCGCTTCTCTCTTGGCTAGCCGCATGCAAAAGCCGGTGCTCATCATTGCACCCGAACAAAGCGATGCCTACAACATGCTGGATGATGTGAATTTCTTCCGCGGCCAGCAAGAAAACGCCCCGCCGCTGTTCGTCTTCCCTCATTTGGAAATTCTGCCATACGAATCGCAAGTGCCCGAACTTACTATCCGTATGGAGCGTTTGGCCCCCCTACAATATAAGATGGAATCCAAATCAGATTCGCCTCCCTGCGTCATCATCGCGCCGATTGCGGCCGCCCTCAAACGCATGCCCTCGCTGGAGGTGTATGAAACCGAAACCCTGCGCTGCACCGTCGGCGGTGAGTTGGACCGCGAACTGATTTCGATGTGGCTGGTCGAACAGGGTTACGAATACCGCGACTTGGTGGCCCAGCGCGGTGATTTCTCCGCTCGAGGCGATATCATCGACATTTATTCCTTCAGCTATCCCAATCCGGTCCGCATCGAACTCTGGGGCGATGAAGTCGAATCCATCCGCTTGTTTAACGTGTCCGACCAGCGTTCGATCGAAACCATCAATGAAGTTGTTTTTTATCCCGCCAATGAAGAAACCTTGCTGCGCGCGGCGATCAAGAAACAGAATGAACTCCCTTCTCTGCTCTCGCTTTTTGGAGAGGAGGCCATCGTTCTTTTTTCTGATCACGACAAGTTGGAAGAAGAAGGCCGCCAGTTTGAAGACTTGATTTGGAAACGATACCGCGAAGCCAGCGGCCATAGCGGCCAGGAAGAGCTCGACCTGGGCCATGAAGATTTTCACAAACACCAACAGGTCTTGCTCGAACCGCCCGAACGCCTCTACTTCACCTACGATCAATTCGAACAAAACGCCGAAGAAGGCCGGCTGCTGCGCCTAACCGAATTCACCCTCGAACCCGATCCTTCTCATATCAATCTGGGCTGCGCCACTCCAGAGATTTTCGGCGAAGACCGGCAGGAACGCATCAACAGCCTGCTGCGGCTTTCGGCCTCCGGCCAGAAGATCTACATGATCTGCGACAACACCGGCCAGCAAAGCCGGATGGATGAAATTCTTGATTCACAAGCCAAAGAACTGAAATTAGGGAGTGATGTCAACCTCCCGCAAACCCATGTCGGCGCGTTGCATCGCGGGTTCACCATTCACCCCCTGCAAGCCATGCTTTGCACTGACCGCGAAATCTTTGGGCGCTACCAACGCTTTCGCACACCGGTGCGCGAAGGCATCGCCATGCCCATCCATGAGCTGTTGGAGCTCAAGCCCGGCGATTATGTGGTGCACATCGATCATGGCATCGGCAAATACATCGGCCTCAAACGCATGGAACACGAAGGCCGCGAGACCGAATTTCTTGAACTGGAATATGCCGACGGTGGAGTGCTCTACGTGCCCATCGACCAGGTCGACCGCGTGGGCCGTTATGTCGGCGGCGATACCTCTGAACCGACACTCTCCAAACTGGGCAACAAAAGTTGGGAACGCACCAAGCAGCGCGCCAAAGAAGCCATTGAAGATATGGCCGAAGAACTGCTCGATCTCTACGCCACCCGCCAGGTGCGCAAAGGCCACGCTTTCTCACCCGACACCCACTGGCAGCATGATTTCGAAGCCTCATTTTTATATGAAGAAACCCCCGACCAGTGGCGGGCCATCGAAGAAGTGAAGCGCGATATGGAAGCCGACGAACCCATGGACCGCCTGGTCTGCGGTGATGTGGGCTTCGGCAAAACCGAAATCGCCATCCGTGCCGCCTTTAAAGCGGTTTTGGACGGCAAACAAGTCGCGGTGCTCACCCCGACTACCATCCTCTGCCAACAGCATTTCAACACCTTCAGCGAACGCTTTGCTGATTACCCCATCCGGGTTGAGATGCTCTCCCGCTTTCTCACGCATGCTGAACAGAAGAAAGTGGTCGAAGCCGTCAACGGGGGAGATGTCAACATTATCGTAGGGACCCACAGGATACTCTCGCAAGATATCAAGATCGATGAGTTGGGATTGGTAATCGTTGATGAAGAACAGCGTTTCGGGGTAAAACACAAAGAACGCCTGCGCCAAATGCGCAAACTGGTCGATACCATCACCCTCACCGCCACCCCCATCCCCCGCACGCTTTACATGTCGCTCTCTGGCATTCGCAATATGAGCCTGGTCAGCACCCCGCCCAAAAACCGGCTGCCCATCGAGACCTACATTATGGAATGGTCGGCCGAGGTGATCGAAAACGCCATTCTGCGCGAACTCTCGCGCGACGGCCAAGTCTATTTCGTACACAACCGGGTTGAATCGATCTACCAGGTGGCCCACAGGGTGCAGGAAATCGTACCTCAGGCGCGCATCTGCGTAGGACACGGGCAAATGAGTGAAAACGAACTGGAAAGCGTGATGATGAAATTTATCGGGCATGAATATGATGTTTTGCTCGCCACTACCATCATCGAAAACGGACTCGACATCTCTAACGTCAACACCATCATCATCAACCGCGCCGATCATTTCGGGCTATCGCAGCTCTACCAATTGCGTGGACGCGTAGGCCGCGACCGCCACCGCGCCTATTGCTACCTCTTGGTGCAAAGCAAGCAATCGCTCACCCCGGTCGCCCGCCGCCGTTTGTTGGCGCTGCAAGAACACAACCAGTTGGGATCAGGCTTCCAACTGGCCATGCGCGATATGGAGCTGCGCGGCATCGGCAACATTCTCGGACGCCAGCAGCACGGCCACATCGCCGCCATCGGTTTTGATCTCTATAGCAAACTGCTCAACAACACCGTCACCAAAATCAAAGGCAACAAAAAAATACCCATCGATTGGGAAACTTCGCTGGAAATGGCCCCCAAAGGCGCCATCCCGCCAAACTACGTTGAAAGCAGCAAGCAGCGCATGGCCCTGCACCAGCGTATCGCTAAGATCAAAACCTTCGACGACATCGAAGCCCTGCGCGAAGAACTCACCGACATCTACGGCACGCCCCCCAAAGAAGTCGAACGCCTATTGCATGGATTAAAAGTCCGAGTACGCGCCTACAAAGCGGGCATGGACATCGTTCAGGTATTCAAAAACCGGGCCATGCTCCGTTACCACCTCTCCCAAAGCGACCGCTTCGACCCCCTAAAAGTCTTATCGTTAGACGGCCAAAATGGATTAAAGTTCGTATTAGAAACCAAAGGCGACAACATACAAATCCAAATCAATGACCAAGAAAAAAAAGGCACATTGATCGACGGCATTTACGGCATCATTGAAACCCTGGACAGCGACGAACCGGTGGATGTCCCACCCCCGAAACAACAAGAAGAACCGAAATCATTGCAACAAGCCCCGCCGAAAGAGGAAGAAAAACCCAAGCCGAAGGGGAAGAAGGTGAAGAGTAAGAAGTTTCGGGGGAAGTATGGGGTGAAGTGAAATTGTAGGGTGGGCTTCAGCCCACCTATTACCACCTTCTCTCAACACATTCAAGTTAAAATCTAAAAAACACAAATATGAATTCATCAAATCAGAAATAAGTATCATACAACCCAATCTCTTCAAAAAACCGGTTGCCACGAAGAATTTGGGCTCTCCAGATATCACCATTGGAAGTTACGCCATTAGAAGGCATATAAGGTTTGGCATTCCGGCCATCCAGCCAATCGCCATGATCGTGGTCAGGCCCGGCGGCGAACATCAACCAATGGGTTCCCCGCTCCGAATTGGCGCAGTCGCGGTCTTCATAGCCATAAAAGAGCCCTCCACCGAAGGGGTCTTTCGGAATACTGCCTATATAACTTACCGGAGTGGTTAATAATGCCCAAATCTGTCCGTTGAAAAAGTTGTTGCCCAATCCCCCGCAATCCACTCTTGCCGCAGCACAATTTTCACCAAAATAATGGACACCATTTGGAAAGCTGCACATTTCAGGCGGGCCGTGGCCAGTATCGTTGCCATCGATCAACCATTTCCCTGTATCAAATTTTCGTATTTGCGCCTGCTGATACAGCATACGGATATCCGCAAAAGACCTTGATGCCTTGGCGCGAACCTGCGCATTCAAAAAATTGGGTACTGCAATAGCCGCCAAAATGCCTATGATGGCGACAACTATCAGCAGTTCGATCAGAGTAAAACCTTCTTTGTTCAAATTGCCATTCATCTCATCCTCCTTAACTTCCATTACATCATTTTTTCATACGATTGATTCTATTTTCCTTCATTTGAATTAAAAATCAATTGGATTTTTTCAATGAAAAAAGCCGGATTGTATCCGGCTTTTCATAAAACGTTATAGAAATTTGAATATTAATTTTGCTTGCGGGTGGCGTTTTCGTTGGTGGTTCCACCATTGGTCAAGAAAACTTCACCGTCACTCACCAATCCGTTTGAGGGTTGATAAGGCAGCCCCGTGTTGAGAACGGTATTTTCATTAGCCGCCGGACCAAATGAGATCAAAATGTAATCCCAGGGTTTCATGCGTGGTACGAAATCACCGAGACGGCCAAGATTCCAGTCACTATGATTATTGCCTGATCCTTCTTGAACTTCAGGATCATTATCCCAATACGCGTAAGCATCATTGCCAATCCGGCCAAAGGCTTCGTTGTTTCCACTGTTTTTGGTCATCATCCGGCTAGGGACAAAGGGAGAACGGGGGACAGATGACATATACGAAATGGGTGATGTAAGAGGAGACAAAACCGCTAAATTGTTTCTGTTTCCAGAGCCGCCATTCCAACCTACACCATTAAAATCTTCTTGAATTCGGGATGTCCCTGCTTCGGTATCATCGTCCCGTATATCGACCAACATCATTCCACGGTCGGTAATAAACATCTGTACTGCCGTAGAAACAGAACGCATATCCGAATAGGAACGGGCCACCTTAGCGCGAATCTGCGCGTTCAAAAAATTGGGTACGGCAATAGCCGCTAGAATGCCTATGATGGCGACAACAATCAGTAGTTCAATGAGTGTAAATCCTTTTTCACGCAATGCGATTTTCATAAAGAACTCCTTTTAGGATTAGTATCCTAAATACTTACAATGTTTAATTAAATTATAGAAAAGAATCGATTAAGATGCAAATCTATTACAACCGAAAAACATGGGATTGTCCAGTAAGATGGAAGAAATGCTCTTTAGAAGTTTGTAAGATATTTATAAGACATTAGTTAAACATAAGTTATGGGCCTTTGCTCATGATATCACCACCTGAATTGACCCCATTTGTGGGATTATAAATGATAAAATCTTCTGGCAGGCGGCCTTCGTTATCGAAATCAAGATCAGGACCAAAACTGAATAGGTAGTAGGCTTTGGGAGCCCCTTTATTCACGCGGAAACTATCCTTACTCATATATACGTATGGATAAGGTTTTCTACTTTGAAAGTAGCGGTTTACCGTCGGATCATTCGTGTGTTGGCTGGCGTTTTTGTGGAAGATATCTCCTGGTATTTCAGAGACATAGGCAGTGGGTGTGGTGAGCACTTTCTGTATGCGCATTTGATCGAAAAATTCTTCACGGCGCTCGGGAAAATCATTGCCGTCCAAGGGGTAGGTGTTGTGATCCAGGTGGTAGGCCTCAATGGCCGTGATCATCGTGCGCATATCGGCCTTTGCCGCAGTGGCTTTGGCTTTCACCTGGGCATGCATAAAGTTGGGCAGCGCAATAGAAGCCAATATGCTGATAATGGCTACCACCACCAACAGTTCAATCAATGTGAAGGCTTTGGATTGTATCATCAATAATTCCTTTTTCGCAAATCGTTCTAGTAATAAGGATAACGCAAGATTGGCAAAATGGAAACTTGGTGAGGTGGAGATTCAGATTTGGGGCGAAATCTAACCAAAGATATTTAATTTTTTATAAATGTAGGGGCAGACCCCAGTGTCTGCCCCGAATGCTGATGATATATCACATAAATTAATTTTGTGAAACAATCTCTCACAAATCACGTGCAAAAGTGGTTATTTGTGGGCTCAAGCCCCCCCCCTACAATTTTGTAAATCGTAATTCTTTATTGGCGGGATTGGTAGAGAATTTCTATCATTTCGCGGATGGCGCGTTCCATGCCCACAAGTGATGCGCGGCTTACGATGCTATGCCCCGTGTGGAACCAATCGATTTCAGGCAGAGCGGCCAGGCGGGAGGTGTTGTGATAATGCAAGCCATGCCCTACATTGACATTCATACCAAGAGATTTGGCCTTCTGAATGGCCTCGAGCACTTTGTTATATTCAAGGTCTTCTTCGGCTGGACTTTTGGCCAACGAATAGGGGCCGGTATGAATTTCAATATAGGGTACACCTAGAGTGTTGGCGGCGGTGATTTCATCCGGGTCGGCATCGATAAAAATACTCACCACGATTCCTTCCGAGAGTAATTTTTGCACCTTAGAATGCAATTGGCCTTCTCTGCCCTTCACTCGCAACCCGCTTTCAGTCGTACGTTCTTCGCGCAGTTCAGGCACCAGGGTGCAGGCATAAGGTTGAACCTTCAGGGCGAGTTCTACCATTTCATCGGTCAGGGCCATCTCCAACGTAAGAGGGACCTGCAAGGTTTCTTTAAGAAGAAACACGTCCCGGTCTTGAATGTGCCGCCGGTCTTCCCGGGGGTGAACCGTAATACCATCCACCCCACCCAGTTGGGCCAACACCGCGGCATGGATTGGGTCAGGATAGGGGGTGTTACGCGATTGGCGGAGAGTGGCGATATGATCGATGTTGGCTGAGAGTTTCGCGCGTTTCATAATCGTCCTTCTAAATGGGATGGCCTTATTGTGATTGGCGTGTCAAATGCACTGTGGCTGTCACATTTTGAATTGTATCGTCCACCGATTCAACATCCATCTCTTCAAAACCTTGCAGCGGCAGTATGATCGGCTTCTCATCGGTGGAGAGATATTCTAAAGCAAGCGGAGTCGTAGAGACAGATTTAATGCGGTCAACCGCTTCCCGCCGCCCAGTAATCATAATTGTCTCCGGATGTATTTCAATATTTTTGATTTGATATCCTTCCGGTTGTTGTCCCTCACGAGGGACAACAACCGGTATCCGTTTCTCCACACGCAATATTGGGATTAACAGTTGGTTCGGTTCGGGAGTAAATTTCGAAACATCGGGGATGGTTTCATTCAGATTCCATACCACCGCTTCGATCAAGACTTGCCGGGGACGAATACTTTCTTCGACTGCGGTAATTTTCGAGCGGTCATCGGGTTCTAAGTTGGTTTTAAACATTTCGTTGGTCAACAAAACAGTCACCGGAAAATCTTCAATCGAGTAGGGAAGGTTTTCGTAGCTGATGCGAAAACTGGTTTGATCTGCCCGTACGTAATCCACAAAATTTCTTGGACCTTGTATCTGGACGGTGGAGGTGGGTGGCAGCCAGGGCTCAGGGGGCAAGAGCATGTTGGAGGGGAGGTTTTCCACCGTCACCTGAACGTTGGAGAGAAAACGGCGTTGAATTTTTTCTTGCCCCTTGATGTAGACCAACCCGACCGCCAAGAAAAATGAAAAAACCAATATACCGAAATCAGATGTCATGCGCACAGTGCTTTACCCTTTCGCCAATACATTGACAAGAATGGAATGTATGCGGTCCGGATCGATATCCCTAGTGATACGGCTGTTGATGGCCAGTGATATGGCTCCCGTTTCTTCAGACACAATCAACACCATGGCATCGGTTTCTTCGGCCAACCCCAAAGCGGCCCGATGGCGGGTGCCGTAAGCGGTATCGATTTCATCGCGTTCGCTCAACGGCAAGAGGCAAGCCGCCGCCGCAATCACTTGATTGCGAATGATGACAGCGCCGTCGTGCAAAGGCGTTAACGGAGAAAAGATCGATACCAAGACTTCTGAAGACACTTGGCAATCCATACCTATTCCCGTATCGATAAACCCTTGCAGGCTGGAAGAACGTTCAAAGACGATAAGCGCCCCAATGTGGCGGCGTGAGAGGATTTGAGCCGCCTTGGAGATTTCACCGACAAATGGGTCGTCCATCGTGCGTGAGCGTTTGAACAAGCTAAAGCGGGTGAGTTCGGTGACCGAGCGCCGCAATTCAGGAGCGTATAAGATGGTAAGCGCAACAAAGATGGGAAGTTGGGCGGAATATAAGAACCAATGAACCGTGGTCAAATTCAATACCCGGCAGAGATAGGTGGCGGCCAGCAAAAGAATCAAAAACTGAACCACATGAATGGCGCGGGTGCCTCGAATCGATTTCAGGATGACATAAAACAACAGCCACAGAATCAAAATTTCTGTTATGGCATGGGCTGCATCCTGACCAAAGATTCTTATCCACATGAATTCGAAAGACTCTCTCCTATTTTGAATTGAGATTTCATCCCCAAACGAATCGCATCTGCCACCTGCACGGCATCGCGCATTTCAGCAACATCATGAACCCGAACGATTGAAGCGCCATAGAGAATAGAAGCGGTTACAGCCGCAACGGTTCCATAGATGCGTTGGTGAACTTCTTTTCCGGTGATTTTGCCGAGAAACGATTTGCGCGAGACACCAAGCAGCAATGGACGATTCAACCCGGCCAATTCAGGCAAGCGGCGAAGCAAGGTTAGATTCTGTTCGGCGGTTTTGCTGAAACCGATACCGGGATCCAAAGCAATAGAATGATTTTCCACCCCCGCTTGAAGGGCTATATCCACCTGGCGGGCAAAAAATGATTGAAGTTCACCAATGATATCTTGATACTCAGTAAGAGTCTGCATCGTGCGG
>CAZEZQ010000148.1:0-9266 GCA_964516245.1 uncultured bacterium
GAAATAAACTAGCCCAGGGCAACGCCCTGGGAATTGTAATTACAATAAGCCCAAGCCCTGAAAAAGGGCGAAATAAATGATCTGATTTTATTCAACTTATTAAAATTGCAAGAGACAATCTCTTACAATCAGCGTGTTAAAATCTAGTGAAGGGGCAAGATCAGAGTGATCTTGCCCCTTTCTATATTTATCCCAATTTCACTGGAATCCGTTTCCACTTGGATTCTTCGGCTTTGGGCAGGCGTACAATTAGCATCCCGTTCTTATAATCCGCTTTGGCCAGCTCGGCATCGACTTCACATGGAAGGGGGATGCTGCGGGCGATTCGGCCATACTACCATTCCATGCGATGAAAGTTCTTGCCCTGATGTTCGGAGTGATGCCGCTGCTCACCGCGAATGATGAGTTGGTTCAAACTCACTTCGAGCGTGAAATCATTTTTGTTGAGCTTCGGCATTGGAGTACGCACAATTACTTCCTTCGCGGTTTCTTCCACATCGGTCGAACGGCCTACGCTGAATAAACGATTCGGCATCCATTCAGTTGGCGCGACCTCTTCTTTGCCAAACCACCTGCCAAACCAGTTCTTTATTTTGTTTGTAACACTTCGAAATCCTTCGCTCATCGAATTTTGCCAAGTCATCGGTACCCTATTCATAATGCCACCTCCATGACGAAATTCGTTTTTTACTTTTGATATTGACAAAAACCGTGCCTATATATAAGAAAAATAAAACTGAAGCACTATAACAAAATTGCGCGGATGCCAAGGGTAAAATGTTGTTTATTTTACCCTTGAAAACAACCTTGGAAACATCGTAAACCTTTTTTGTTATACATTTGTATGAATATTTTCCAATGAAAAATTTTTCAATTTTGCTTGATTCTTCACAGGTAATTACTTAGTTTCGTACTCAGTTCATCCAATTCGGCTGAATAAAGCAGGGCATATCAATTACATCACAAATTCATGTTCTAACAAGAAACCGTTTTTCGCAAAAGATCAAACTCAACAGTCATCATGGTATCCATTGATACAATCTTTTTAGTGGATCATTGTTGAGAGTAGTGGTGCATTTGATCGAAATATATCTAAGCAACCGGACTTTCAAGGGTAGAATAAACAACATTTTACCCTTGGCTCCCGCCACGTGTGTAATTGCGAATTCTTTTGTGCTAGAGTTTCTCATGACCGGCTCCTTTCGTATGGTGATTTGACTTTCCGTTTCGTGAGAGCTTTGTTAAACCCACGAACTTACGTCAATGGAGCCGGTCGTTAACTGCTTCGCGACGTGGGCATGGCACCAATTCACACCCCATTGGACATGCCACCCCCGGCCACAAAGAAGCCGCCGCCAAGATCCTCGGCTACAGCACTCGTACCCTCTACCGCAAATTGAAAGAGCACCATATTTCGCTGGAACAAGGAGTGGATTAAGTGGTTTCCTACTTTTCAATCACAATTCGCTGATTGACTTGAACCCGCGAATGTGTTTTTTCATTGCCATTAGGAAAGTAGACTGTTACATTCACTGTTTCCAACTCACCCACCCCAAAATGAAGCACGCAGCTATGTTGAGACTGATACCCACTCCCCCCATAGATTTCCCGTATCATCCGCTTTCCATTCGACTCCACCTCAACCCGTGAGCCAATCGCGCTCTGATTGGCATGGTTCACAATCACTTGAAGCCAATTTTGAGTGATGGATTGATTTGCCATTAAGGTTGGATGATCGTCAAGATTATTGATAAAAATGTCGAGGTCACCGTCTTTGTCATAGTCGCTCACAGCCAATCCACGGCTGACCTTTTCTACCTGAAATCCCGGTCCACTCTGTTTGGAGCCATCTACCAGCTGCTTCCCCGCACGGTTCCAAAATAAAGTATTTTTTTGGGGATAGTTCGTTTCTTTGTCTACCGTGTGAACTTTGGGATAAATATGTCCATTGGCAATCACGATATCTTCAAAGCCATCGTTATCAAAATCGGCAAATGCATTGCCCCAGGTCACATGGGACCAAGTGCTTTCCACCAGTTGAAAGCGTCTTGTAGATTCTTGAAACAAGAGATCGCCAAGGTTGAGGAACAACGAAATGGGTTCATTGTGATACGATGTTACCAACAGATCGAACCATCCATCACAATTCACATCACCGGCCGCCGCCCCCATACTCCCCTGCTCTTTTCCGTCATAATCCACAGCCGTGCCCGACAGGATCCCCATTTCCTCAAAGGTTCCATCTCCCTGATTTTCATACAAAAAATTATATGTGCGGTCGTTGGCGACATACAAATCCAAATCCCCATCCCGGTCCAAATCGCTCATGATACTTCCCATCGTCCGTCCCCGTTCCTTATCCAATCCCGATTGTCTCGCCACATTGGTGAATGTTCCATCCCCCTTGTTGTGATACAAGAAATCCGGCTGCGGGGCAAACGACAAAGGCCCCAACATCACGTTCAATCCCCGGTAGTCTCCATGCAATCCCTTTGCATGAATTAATTTGGGTGTCGCTTCGACATAATTCCCCACGAAAAGATCCAACCACCCATCTCCATCCACATCCCCCATTACCGTACTCGTCGTAAACCCTCCTGTTTTCACCCCCGCAGATTCGGTGATATCCTCAAATATTCCATTTCCATCATTTCGATAAAGAACATTATTGCCGTAATTCCCAACATAAAGATCCACATCGCCATCGTTATCAATATCCCCAAAACAGGCCGACATCCCCATCCCTGCATCCCCGGTGCCGGATTTCTCGGTGATGTCTTCAAACGTTCCATCCCCACGATTTCGATACAAGCGATTGATAGGCCGAGTGGCACTTTCCACCCGGCCAAGCCGATGGGCATTGACAAAATACACATCCTCCCACCCGTCATGGTCCACATCAGCTATACAAACTCCTGACCCCATGGTGTCAATAATGTAATCTTTCGCCAGTGTCCCCAATTCATGATGAAATTCAGACAATCCGGCTTCTTTGGTTTGATCAAGAAAATGGAAAGTCGGTTGTTCGGCAGCCCAAACCGGACAGGCAAAAGAGACATACAATACTCCCAACATGACTGTTCCGATCCTCATTCCAAGCTCCTTTGCGTTTCAATCATATCCTGGATGGTTTTCAATTGCTTGGAACTGGGATGAAGTTTCAGCCCACGGTGCAACACTTCATCCGCACGGTCAAACTGCCCTGTCTGATATAGAGAAAGACCCATTAAGATAAAATAATTTTCTTTTTGTTGATGTTTTGGATTCTTGACGTATTCAAGATATTCCAATGTTTTTTGAAATTCCCGGTTCTTCATAGCTCGCATCGCCAACATATAAGCTGCGCTCGAGGCTTTGGGATTCATGCCCAAAACGGCTTTCAGATGATTTTCAGCCTCTTGCTCAAACCCCAAGCGAAACAGTTCCTTTCCCAACAAAGCATGTTCTTCTTCCGTAATCGCCCCCTGATCCACCAGGTGGTGCAGAAAAAACCGTTTTTCATCATCGTATCCACGAAGAATTTTGATGTTATCTTGAAACTGTTTTGCTTTTTCTCTTTCACCTGCACGTGCCAGCACTTGAACATATTTCACTGTAGTGCCCAAACGGAATGGATTCGCATTTACGGTTTTCTCAAAATGTTGAACCGCCTTTTTCATGTCTCCCAATTCCATAGACACTTTTCCCAATTCTTCATGAGCCAGGTAGTTGCTTGGATCGATCTCAATGGCATTCTCAAGATGCTTGCGGGCTTTTTCAAAATCACCAGAGGCAAAAGCTATCCGCCCCGCCAAAGCATGGCCGGATGTACTGTTGGGATTTTGTTCAAAATGTTGCTCAAGTGCTTCCCGGGCTTTTTGGTTTTCTCCCGTGAAATGATGAATCAATGAGATCTGATAAGTATAATCTTCATTGTTTGGCCTAAGTTTGGATAAGGTTTTATAGGTCTTCAATGCGTCTTCCCACAACGACAACCGCGTTTGCAGCCGGGCCAACAACTGCAAATAGTCTTCGTTTTCAGGCTCTGCTTGTACACATTGATGAGCCAATTTTAATATTCGTACACTCGGTTGATTTACTGTGGAAAGCAATTTGGCCAATTCATATTTGGCAGGATGAAAATCTGGATGTTTTTCAAGCAGGGATTCCAATAAAGTTTGGCTGGCTTCGTATGCATGAACCTTTTTCAAGAGGGTCGCCAACTCGAATTTTGCTTCTTCATCCTTCGGATTCTGATCCAGATAATTTCTTAATGAATCGATCGATTCCGCTGTCTCCCTAAATTCAGTTGCATCGTTCACAACATCATTCGATCCATTTTGAAAATCTCCAACTCCTGTCCCTACCATCAAAACAACATAAATCAATCGAAACATCGAATCTACTCCCCTTAATCCTTTTCACCGCAATATGATATTTTATATTAAAACAATACTTTCTATCAACCGATTTTTTTTCTTGACATTAAGTTTAAAGATATTTATTATCTTCAAATATTATAGATTAAAAACGTATAACGAAAGGAGGTGAATTAAATCGTTTCGTTTTTTGTGCATCATGAAGAAACAAAAAATTTTTTTGGGGAGGAAATAATCAAGATGAAAAAGACGTTCGTAATAGTCATTGCAGGCCTCTTTGTACTCATTCCCTTGTTCGCAACGGCTCAACAGGAATTTATTCAATCAGAGAATATCGATGCCAGTGTATTTCCAGAAGAAATCCTCACAGAGACCACTGAGTTAGACAGCGGAGCGGGCATTTTTGAAAATGGAACAGCCTACGTGTATACCGAAGGCCGTATCCGTGATGATGTGGCAGCCCGGGCACCCTCAATCCAATTCGATGAAGCCACTGGTGAATATTTGTTTTATTCCAACGGGGAAGATGTTTGGGATAACGAAGACGAATCCGCCTACATTTGGACCACCCGCCCGGGGAGTTTCCAAATGACGGTTCGCGCCCGCTGGATTCAAGATGGCGGAGTTGATTGGGCCAAGTCAGGCATTATGACTCGACGGGATCCCTCGATTAATTCTTCAGCCAGTTTGTTTTTTGAATATCGAGGAGCTGAAGATTTAACAGAACGTGGACTTCGCAACACCGAATTGGCTGCAACATCCACCCGTTCCTTCGATCAAGATGCTCATGAATCCACTCAATTGCCCGGTTCCGATAGTAATGAACCCATATGGCTGCGTGTAACCCGTATTTACCCTTCCAATCAATTTATTTTTGAAGACTCGAATGATGGGGAAACATGGGAACAAATGAATGATCAATTTGCCTACTTTTTCTCACCGGAAGAAATGAATTGGGGCTTGTTCGCCTTTGACCACACTGGGACAGATGCAACATTTCCTGATGCCGCATTAATTGACAATGTATCGTTGGATCCGATTGTTGGCGGGAATCGCCAGTTCAGTGAAACCCAATATTCAGAAGGTGAAGAACTGAATGTCACAATTCAGCTCAACAATCCTGGAGACCCAACAGATGCCGAAGTGACCGAAACGGTACCTGAAGGATGGGCAGTCAGCAACGTGAGCGATGGTGGCAGCGCTTCCGAGAATGAAATTTCCTGGTCGCTCAGTGGCGTTTTGGGCAACCAACAGATCAGCTACAGCGTAGCCCCTGCCGTGGACGATGCGACGGGAGGATTTTCGGGCACCGTCAACGGAATCATGACAGCCGGACCACGGGAAATTGGTGTCATGCCTGACACCGGTTCAGAATTGGGCGACTTCGAAGGATGGAGCAATATTGGTGGTGTGGAAGGTTCAGCCGAATTCAGCGGTGATTCCTATTCCATTACTTCTGAAGGCAACATTAGCGGCAAATCAGACAGCTTTAATTTCATCTGGAAAAAAGTGTCCGGTGATTTCAGCATCCAAGCCCGCTTTGATCCCTTCGGCCCCGAAGGCATGCGTTCAGGTGTGATGGTGCGGGATAGTTTGGCCGCCAATTCAGCCTTTTTATTCCTGAATGTGGATTTCAACTTCAATGTTCGCATGCAAACTCGTGATGTGGCCGGAAACAACGCATATGTTCACCGCGGTACGGTTTGGTTTGATGGCACCGAAGAAAGAAATGGAGATAACTTCCCTGGCGATACAGTAGATCCAGTACTGCGTATAGAACGCTCAGGCGAGCAAATCTCCGCAACTTTCGTCGATTTTACCCAACTGGAAGAACCGTTTATGACCACCTATGGGGAACATTCTTTTGTCGGCTCTGACCCGGTTTACATAGGGATTGCCAATATGTCCAGTGTGGAAGGTGAAATCATCGAAACCACCGTCACCGAGGTGGAAGTCGTCGGTGAATTCACTGATGTCAGCAATTGGAATATTTTCTAAGAATCTCATAATTACCCTGAAATGCCAAGGGGACAGTTTTCTGTCCCCTTTTTTCATCATATATTTCTTGGATTTTTGTGTTATTCTTACATTGAAGGGAAAATATTATGAGAATAAAGAAAATAGATCCTATTCACACCAGTGAGATACTGAAAGAAGAATTCGTCGATGAACTGGAAATCACTCAATACCGGCTAGCCAAAGACATCAATGTACCTCCCCGCCGAATCGATAAAATCATACAAGTCAAACGTGCTATCACTGCAGATACCACTTTGCGTTTTGGGCGATATTTTAGCATCTCCCACCAATTTTGGATCAACCTGCAATCGCATTACGATTTGAAAGTGGAATCAGATAAACTTGGCCCGAAATTGGAAACGGATGTGAAGATTTATCAAGCAGTCAACGAATAATACCTTTTCACCTAAAAAGCAAATAGGGTCATTGATTCGTTAAAGTTTTCATCAAACCAAAGGCAGACTTTAATTCTTATCCCTCCCTCATCAACCACTCACTTTTGAATTCCCCCACTCTCAGGTATAATACAAGTTTCACCACACTTGATTCAGGAAGAGGTGTATGGCTACGGAAAAACCCATCATCGTTCAGAGTGATAAAACCGTATTTTTGGAAGTCGATTCTCCCGCATTTGAAGAAGCCCGCGATGTTTTGGGCGGCTTCGCCGAATTGGTGAAATGCCCCGAACACATTCATACCTATTCGATCACCCCGCTTTCCCTGTGGAACGCGGCCAGTGCGGGCATGACTGTCGAAGAGGTGCTGGATGGCCTGAGCGCATATTCGCGCTACCCCGTCCCCAGCAACGTCGAGACCGACATTCGCGAATACATGAGCCGCTTTGGCCGGCTGGTGCTGCACAAAAAAGACGGCCAGCTGCGGCTCGAAAGCGAAGACCCGCTGCTGCTCGATGAAATCTCGCGGCACAAGAAGACCCAACATTATATCGTCGAGCGGCTCGACCCTTATACCGCCCTGGTGGGCGGCGAATACCGCGGGCGCCTCAAACAAGACCTGATCAAAATCGGCTTTCCCGTCAAAGACGAGGCAGGCTACGTTGAAGGCGACCCCCTGCAACTTGAACTGCGCCAGCAATCCCGAAGCGGCGAACCCTTCGCGTTGCGCGACTATCAGCGTTCGGCGGTCTCGGCCTTTTACCGCGACGGCAGCACCGAAGGCGGCAGCGGCGTGGTGGTGCTGCCCTGCGGCGCGGGCAAAACCGTGATCGGCCTGGGCTCGATGGCTGCGATCAAACGCAAGACGTTGATTCTGGTGACCAACGTGGTCGCCCTTCGCCAATGGAAACGCGAGATTCTGGAAAAAACCGACATCGACGAATCGATGATCGGCGAATACAGCGGCGAAACCAAAGAGATCAAACCGGTCACCATCGCCACCTACCAGATTCTCACCTATCACAAAAAAAAGACCAATGAATACCCCCATCTGGGCCTGTTCGAGAAAGAAGACTGGGGCCTGATTATGTACGATGAGGTGCATCTCTTGCCCGCGCCGGTATTTCGCATCACCGCCGATATCCAAGCACGCCGCCGCCTGGGCCTGACCGCCACCCTGATTCGCGAAGACGGCCTCGAAACCGATGTCTTCAGCCTGATCGGCCCCAAATGCTACGAAGTGCCCTGGAAGGTGCTCGAACAACAGGGGTGGATCGCCACCGCCGAGTGCCACGAAATTCGGGTGCCGCTCGCGCCCGAAAAACGCAAAGAATACGTGATGGCGCCTTCGCGCACCCAGTTTCGCATCGCGTCTGAAAACCCGTTGAAACTCAACATTCTCGACAACCTGATCGAAAAACACAAATACGACCGCATGCTGATCATCGGGCAATACCTGCAGCAGCTCAAAGTGGTGGCCGATGCGTTCCATATCCCCATGATTACCGGCAAGACCCCGAATGTCGAACGGGAGAAATTGTTCCACAGTTTTCGTGAGGGCGAGATCAACCACTTGGTGGTCTCCAAAGTGGCCAACTTTGCCGTCGACCTGCCCGAAGCCAGCGTCGCCATTCAAATTTCGGGCTCGTTCGGCTCGCGGCAAGAAGAAGCCCAGCGCCTGGGGCGCATTTTAAGGCCCAAAGACGACAACAAAATCGCCCATTTTTATTCAGTCATCACCCGCGACAGCAACGAAAGTGAATTCGCCCAGAAACGCCAGCGCTTTCTCACTGAACAAGGTTACAAATACAGCATCCAAAGCATGGATGAAGTGCCGGATGTAGGAGAAAAATTCGCTTCGCTGATCATGGAAACTGCCCAATGAATCTGTACCACCATTTAGCCCATTCCACCAACGAACAACTGAAACGAATCGCTTCGATGTTTGGAGTGGCGACCATGTCGCCCTCCAAGCGCAATTTGCTGCATACCATCAGCCAGCGCTACAAAGACTTCGATTTCATGAAAAAACATATTCACGACATGCCCGAAGAGGTCCAAGGCCTGCTGCGCGGCCTGGTGTTTTTCACCCCATCTACCAAAGAGCAAATCGAAATCCCCCAGCGCCTGGCTTCGGAATGGTGCAAACAAGAACCGCTGCAAGAACACATCGAACTGCTTGAAGACAAAGGCCTCTTATTTCGCAACACAAAATTGAAAAACGGCGAACTCTATTTGCCGGGCGAATTGCGCGGCCTGCTGCGCGACTTGTTCACCCATGAAGGCCCGGTGCTGCAGCCAGTAGAAGCGCCCCCCATTACTGAGCAGCACTTCGCAGTGGGCATGATCGACGCCCTGTTCCATTTGGGCAGCATTTTTCAACATCACCGCTCGACCCGCACCCAAAAAGGCTCGCTGCACCGCAAAATGTATGAACGTTGGCTCACCCGCTGCCACGAGTGCATCGCGCGTGAATCGATTTTCGATTTCGTCG
>CAZEZQ010000149.1:0-9193 GCA_964516245.1 uncultured bacterium
GGGGACGCCTGCGTCAACATATAGTGCAGGCGGGGACGCCTGCGCTCCAAAAAAGACTTCTTGCCGAATTGTCATAAAAAGACTGGTTAGTTTTATTTGAAATTCACTTCATATCACTGGCCAATTAACATTTCTGAATAAAAAAGAATACGTTAGAGATTATGGATGAAGAAGCGAACAAACCGGAGAAAATTGAAGAAGGCAAAATTGTTCTTGACAATCAAGCGCTCGAAGTAACTGTTTTTATGCCTAGCGGGACCTTGCAAGTGCTGGATCATGTGTCAGGCCTTTGGTGGGAAATGGCCAATGACGATTCGTGTGGATGCTTGATTCTTACCCGCAATGGCCAACAGAAAACCTATTCATTGGGGCAAAGCGGTAGAGATGGTGTTGCCTTTAAGGCCAATTATTATATGAAACGCAACACAGAGGAAGACGATTTTCACGACGTGAGCCTGAACGGCTCATTGGGAGATCACCCCAATACTCAAGTTACATTACGCTATGTTCTTTCAAACACATATCCAACCTTACATTGTTTTGCCTACCTTCAAGGTCCCGATACAGAGAGCGCCACAACACTTAAGTTTCCCTACGGTTTTCGAATCGCTGATTCTGATTCCAATAAAGTTTTTCTTCCCAAAGATTTGAAATCCTTTCAAGAAGAAAGACCAGAAACCGCTTACGACGCCTTGTGGCTGCCCGCCAAAGGAGAAGAACACAAAGTGGCGGGTTCTCCCTTTTTTGCTCTTTCGCAAGAAAACCAGAATAATGGAGCTTGCTGTATTGGTATATTGAGTCACCCCATGTATACAATCGAAATTTCACGAAACAAAAACAGCCGGTGTGTTACGCCTGTTTCAGAACACTTGAACGAGACGGGCCGGTCTTTAGAGGCACCCTATTTTGTTCGATATCGTTTTCTTCCTTCAATCCGCCAAGAGGCCTTGGTTTGGAGCTGTCTCGATATTTTGAATAGCCCACCGCCCACATTTCATTTATAGCTATATGGCTGGAAACTGCCAATTTTTTTTGATTCGCGCTCTAACGTTGCATATCCACTGAGGTTAAGATAAAGCCAACACGACAGAAAGCGATAGATTATGAGCATCTTGAGGAGTACATTTCTGGTTATTGGATCTGGCGTAGCCGGCCTGCATACCGCTCTTGAAGCCGCCAAACATGGGACGGTTCATCTCGTCACCAAAAAAGAAGATTTTGAATCAAATACGAATTACGCCCAGGGGGGGATCGCGTCGGTATTGGATCATAGCGATTCATTCGAATCTCACATACGGGATACGATGGAAGCGGGAGCCGGATTGTGCCATCCTGAGGCGGTTCGGTTGATCGTCACTCATGGGCCGGACGCCATCGAAGAGTTGATCCAAATCGGTGTTTCATTTACAAAGAAATTAGATGGATCGTTGGAACTTGGACGCGAAGGCGGCCATTCGTTTCGGAGAATTGTGCACTCACAAGACCTGACGGGACGTGAAGTGGAAAAAGCCTTGTTGGAGAAAGTCCGCTCGCATGAAAACATAGAATTGTTTGAATACTTCTTCGGTATCGACTTGATTCTAGAGGAAA
This sequence comes from uncultured bacterium, assembly GCA_964516245.1. GTDB lineage: Bacteria > Hinthialibacterota > Hinthialibacteria > Hinthialibacterales > Hinthialibacteraceae > CAZEZQ01. The sequence continues at coordinate 1,591 of CAZEZQ010000149.1, forward strand.
ATCGTTGCTGGGGCGCTTGGGTTTGGAATGAAAAAGCCCGCCAAATTTATACCTTTGCCGCCAGTACGACAATATTATGTACAGGAGGCTGTGGGTTGGTATACCTGCACAGCACCAATCCACCCATTGCTACAGGCGACGGGGTTTGCATGGGGTTTCGGGCGGGTGCGAAAGTCGCCAATTTGGAATTCATACAGTTTCATCCCACTTCATACCGGTCTTTCAATGGAGACAAGCCGTTTCTAATTTCGGAAGCCGTGCGGGGAGAAGGTGGAATATTGCGCAATCCCAAAGGCGAGGCCTTCATGGAAAAATACCATCCGCAAAAAGACCTCGCCCCCCGCGATATCGTCGCCCGCGCGATTGACAATGAAATCAAAAACAGCGGTGAAGATTTATGCTATTTGGATGTCACTCACATTGATCAATCATTTTTTCAAGAACGGTTTCCCAACATTTCGAACTTTTGTATGAAGCAGGGATTGGATCTCACGAAAGATTGGATCCCCATCGTTCCAGCTGCGCACTATATGTGCGGGGGCATCGTGACCGATTTGTATGGCGCCAGTTGTCTCAAAGGGCTGTATGCTATTGGTGAAGCGGGATGTACTGGCGTACATGGGGCCAACCGCCTTGCCAGCAATTCCATTCTCGAAGCCCTGGTGTTCAGCAAACGCGCCATGGAACAAATCCAAGAGTTGGGCCTGCACAATGAATCTCTACCGGACCTTGATTACGAATGGAAATCCAAAACCCCGCGGGGAAACATAGAAGCCGTCCGGCTGGTGAATTGCCGCCGGGTGCTAAGGCAATTGATGTGGGATTACGTTGGAATTGTGCGTTCGAATGAACGTTTGAAGTTAGCCAAAAAACGCCTTTCGGTATTAAAAGAAGAGATCGATGGTTACTTTCAAGAAGGCCATATTTTGCATTCGATTTTGGAACTGCGCAATCTGGCCCAATTGGCTGACCTGATTGTATCGTGCGCGATCGAACGCAAAGAAAGCCGTGGATTGCATTACAATATCGATTATCCATATACCCAGATACGAGCCATGGATACCATAGCCTGGCTTCTGCCAAATGGGGACATTGATCTCGAAAGCGTTCCGATTCCAAAATAAAAATTGCAGAACCAACTGTTTTTTATTTTCCCCATGTTTTCAGCACCAGAGAGAGGTCAACAATATCGACACGTTCTATGCCCTCACGCTATGTCCTCAGGGATTTTCCATGAATTCTGTTTCGTCTTCTAACAATTCATCTGGATCAAACTTGTGCGAACGCAGGGTTAACACCGCCATTCCCACCGCTACACCAAACCACAACGTACAGAGGCGAATTAACAACGTAGCCGATGCGGCAATGCCTTCTGGAACTTTGGACAACAATATCAACAATCCCGCCATCGATCCTTCTGTCGGGCCGACCCCTCCCGGTGTCATCAACAGCGCCCCAAGAATCGTGGCGAATGCATAAATGAAAGTCGCATGCACCAGGGGCAGAGAATGATCGAATCCCGTCAATATCAGATAAAACGCAATACATTCAAGAAACCATGAAACCACACTAATCAGCGTAGCCAAAAACAAGGGTTTGGGAGCGATCAAATAATAGGTGCTTTCATAGGCACTGCGGATTTTTTCACTGTGCTTGCTGAAGAACGGCAATTTCGACAAACCGGACAAAATTCCTTCCGCCGCCCATTTCCAACTTACCAAAACCAGAATCAACAACACAATTCCGATTGAAATGCCGAAAACCAATGGGCCGTTGGGCAGCAATGTGACCCCCAGCATCGCCAAAATCAAAAAAGCCATAAAATCGGTTAAACGTTCGGCCAACACGATCGGAGCTGAATGGCTAAACGGAGTACGGTTGATGTTTTTTACCAGGTAGGATTTGAACACTTCGCCGAATTTTCCCGGTGTGGCGCTCATTACCATACCGGCAAGAAACACTTGAAACGAAAGCAGCCGATTGAGAGGGATATTCAAGAGAGTCAGATAATAATGCCATTTGCAAAAACGAATCACATAATTGCCAATTGCAAGACACAAACAAACCGGGATCAGCCACCACTGAAATTTCGCCATCGCCTCGACAATGGAGTCCCATCCTGCCCAAATACATCCAATCAGGTACAGAGCGGCGGTGATTGCGATGGTTATAAAGATTTTTTTGTGAAAATTCATAATGCAGACCAAACCACCCAGATTCCCAAAGGAACCAGGTAAATGGCAAACTGATGCAATTTCCCTTTGCCCACAATCCAAACCAACATCCATAAAAAAAGAATTCCAGATATCAGCGAAGCGGCAAAGCCCATGAGTGCCGCACTGACGCTTACGCTCCAGGTTGCATACAAACTTTCGTATGCCATCGCGCAGAGAATGGCTGGGATCGACATAACAAACGAATATTCAACCGATTGCTGTTTCGAAGCCCCCAGCAGCAAGGCCGTACATACGGTAGCTCCTGAACGTGATATTCCAGGCAAAATCGCAAAACTTTGTGCCAATCCCATCAAAAGAGCAAACCCCATGAAATGTATGGGCCACGTGGTTTGTATCGCGGTTTGCTGGGGATTGCGATAGCGGGTGGACACAAGCAAGACCGCCGTAGCGAGAAAACACAATCCCACAAGCAACAGCTGTTCACGCATGAGATCCATGGTGCCGGTAAATTTGATGATCAAACCGAAAATTATAGTGACGCCCGTGCTCAAACACACTCCCAATATCATTTGCCGGTCATAGAGAGTCTGCTCTGTAGTGGATTGCTTTGAGAAGAAGGTAAGCCCGCTTTTCCAAAGATCAACCAAACGCCTGTAAAAATAGATACAAATTGCCAGCAAAGTAGCCAAATGAAGCAGGATATCGAAAAGAAGATATTCACTTACAGGCAATTCCATCAAATGTTCAACCAACACCAAATGACCCGAACTGGAGACGGGGAGAAATTCAGTCAGCCCCTGCAACAGGCCGAGAATAACAGCTTCAAGATTTGACATCTATTCTCATCCTTTAAATGCACATTGAATTCGAAATAAGATAGCTTCAATTTTGTCTCCATCAAGGTGAAGACCGCCAATTTAAGACGAACCGGCAAAAAGTCTGTTCCAGAAAACAGCCATACAATATATAGTAATGCTGGCATCTAAAATGCACTATATGATGATGCAGGCGAGGACGCCTGCGCTCCAAAAAAGACTTTTTGCCGAATCGTCATTTAAGACTGGCTCCATTCTTTGATCGCGCAATAAGCGGGGTCATTTTCCGCAAGGCAAAATTGCTTTTGCAATTTCTGCAGATGAAACAAACCCTCACGGGCATGTTGTAGAATAAAATCAGAAGTCTCTTGCTGAAACTTTTGTTTTACACGTTCAAACTTCCCTATAGGAAGAAACTTCATGACACTGGGCACGAGCAGCCAACTGCCGAAGCCCGGTATTGAAACGACATCGGTGATCAATACTCCAACCAGTCCCAACGCGATCAAAGGATCGTTTTTCACCGAAGTGGAAAGTGTGTCGGTTTGCAGCAGTTCACGGCAGCCATTTTCAAATTCATGAATGAAACCTTGCAATCGGGCCTCTCCCTCTTCATGAATCGAAAACGAGATTCGCCGCAATTCCGGCGCAAGTTCTAATAATGAATTGTGATCCGGATGCCGGCGAAATGCTGTCCACAATTCTTCTTCAATATCTTGCAGCCGCCGGTTGACTTCTTCTTTGTATTTCACCATATCGATGCGTATAACATGTTCCAATAGTTTTCCCCGGGTATTGCCGAACGCCAGCGAAAAACTGCGTTTTATATTGCCGGTTTTTCCCACCGAGCGCATAAAATTCAATAGATTACTCACTGAAAACCGTTTCAATCCCAAATGCTGCAAGGCTTGAATCACTTCATCATTCAAGATCGGCTGAAATCCAATAGGCTTATGTTCGGCAGTCACTTCACGCAACCGGGTTTCAAGCGTCTTTTGCAGAGTCGAAAACGCCTTATACCGCCAATTGTTTTCACGCAGAAAATCTTGCGCGAAAGGCGTTAACCGTTCATAGAGGGGTTGGATGGGAGCATGGCCCGTTTTGGGGAGTGATTGGCACAATCGTTGAAATTCTTCTTCATCCGTAAACCGGCTGCCATTCTGAAGCACCGGCAACACATACAAATCGTCCACGCCAAAAAAATGTACGCAATCTTGAAAATCGGGATGGTCCAAAACAATCCGGTCTTTCCCCCGGTTGTTTAATACACAAAAACGCGATTGCTGAAATGATTTTGACAGCCTGACGGGTTCTTCATAATCACGGTGATACAGGGTTTCCTCATCCACGACAAAAACAACAGCGTCCAGCCAAGGCAGAAGTTCCAATGCCAGCAAGCGTTCCATTCGCGATTTGGTGGTATTGATATCCGGCAGATCCATCCAGGCAATATTGGAGAACTTTGGCAGCGAAGCGATTGCCCAATGAAGACTCTCAACCGCGCCAAATGTATTTGGCTCTTTGTCGGAAGAAAGTATGGTGCAGTTTAAATCCGGTAGAAACAAGTGGCCGAATTCCTGCTCGAACTTGGTGACCGAATGAAAAAACGAGTCATCCGAGAGCAGGATGGGCCCTTTGGTGTTATGGGCTTTCCAACCGGTAGCGCTGATTTCCTGCTGCGCTAGACTGTTAAACAGGGTGGATTTTCCGACACCGGTGCATCCAATAAATCCCACCAACGCCGGCCGGGATTCTGCGATTTCTGAACGAAACACGATCAAAGAAACAAGGTTGACGATCGGATCCAACAAAGATGGCTGTACATTCATCGACCGCAGGCGTTCGATCAACTGCGCAAATTGGAGATGTGTTTGACGGTCTTTTGTATTCATACCCATAGTCAACTTTGCTTTGATCTTCCTATACTCTAATTGTTTGTTAGATTCTTACTTGTGAATTATGAGAATTTCTCTCTCAGAAATAAATAAATGAAGGGATCGTTCATTTTAACCCCCTCCTAACCTCCCCCATTTCATTGGGGGAGGAATGAGAAAGTAAATTCTTTAGTAAAATTCAAATATCTTTGGTTTGGAATTTCAATATCCAGAAACCGATGACTTTCGAAATCAATTCTTTGCCATGAATCATCAAATCACCAGGAACGACTTTTATCTCTTATTCATAATTATGCTCGTTGTTTTTGCATCGGCTTATGCGACTGCTCTATATATTCTGCAGAATTTTCCCAATTCTGCCGATGAAGTGGATTACCTTTATATGGCCAAAACGTTTTCGCATGGCCGTATCAGCAATGAAGCCCACCCCTTGCACAATGCGCTTTCGCCTCTGTATGTTGTCACCCATCAAGGGCGGGTATTTTCAATCTTTCCACCTGGCTGGCCTCTCCTATTAACCAGCGGGGTGCTGGCTGGCGTCCCATGCATGATCAATCCCATTGTTTCCGCACTTACTGTACCGGTTCTTTTCGCAATCGGCTATCTGATACGCGGGAAACAAACGGCATGGATTGCCGTTTTGCTGCTTGCTTTGTCTCCGTTTTTTCTGATGAACGGAGGCTCGTATTTCTCTCATCCCTCGTGTTATCTACTCATATTGCTCTGTACGCTGGGAGTTGTGCTCGGTGTAAAACAAGAGAAAGTGTATTGGGCTTTTTTCACCGGTTTTTTCGCATCCTTTGCGTTTGTCACACGCGAACTCACCAGCGCATGTTTATTGGCTATCCCTGTAGGTTATTATTTCTTCCAAAGCACAAACCGGTTAAGAACCTTAGCCGGTATCATTGCAGGTTTTTTGCCTTTGTCGATCGCCTACTTGATTTACAATGCCTCTCTTACCGGCGAATGGTTTCAACCGGCTCGATATTTGTTAGGAAGTGAATCGTATGGTTTCGGAGAACGAGTCATTCGAGTCTTCGATTATGTGGAGCATCAATATTTCGGCCCTAGTGATGCTTTTTCACATTTGCTCAACAACCTCGGCCGGCTTTTCACATGGACATTTCCAGGCTTACCGCTTTTGTCGGTTTATGGAATTTGGAAATTTAGACACCATTCGTGGACACTCGTTTTCGGTATTTCTACAATACTGCTGTTGGTTGGATATTTCTTTTACGCTGCCGAAGGCGGCAATCAATACGGGCCGCGATTTTATTTTGAATCCTTAGGGTTTCTTTGTCTTCTCGGCGCGGATGCCGCCAATGATTTCTTTTCCAACCACAGAATCCGTACAAACATGAAAGTTATTATATGTTCTTCATTGATTGTTCTGTCGTTGCTGGTGTTCGCTATCCACGCCAAAAACAACTATGAAACCATTTACCAGCGGCGCACGTTAGAACGTATGGCCGAGCGAAGAGATTTAGAAAATGCCTTGGTGTTTGTGGGCGCCAAAAGCGGGGATATGATTCAAGGGGATTTAATTCGCAATCCCCCCAATTGGAAAAATGCCAGCATCTTATATGCATGGGACTTAGGTCCAAGAAATCTCCAAATCCGGAAACATTTCCCCAACCGTGAGGCTTATATTTTCAAGCAAAATCCGCAAACGAAAACTTATTATATGGAACGGATGCAATCACCGCTTGGACAAGACCCTTAGATCATGTAAACTTTGAAGATACATGAAATCCAAAATTACTTCGAACCGTGAAACACAGGAGGCCGACAGCATCTGATGTCCAATAAAACCATACCGGCAATATCGATAAATGGTGAAGATTTCAAAAAAGAAGATGCCAAGGTCTCGATTTTTGATCATGGCTTTTTATATGGCGACGGAGTCTTCGAGGGAATGCGTATATATGGGGACCGAATGTTTCGCGCGGAGCGGCACATGATCCGTTTGTTTCGCTCCGCCAAAGTTATCGATCTAAAATTGCGCTGGTCCAAAGAGGAAATTATCGATGAAATTCGCCGCCAGGCTCAAATTTGGTCAAAAACCAATCAAGTCGATCTCAAAGACAACGAAAACCCTCTTTACGTTCGGGTGATCGTAAGCCGGGGCGATGGCGATTTGGGCCTTGACCCCGTAAAATGCCCCCAATCCAAGCTGGTTGTGATAGTGGATCGAATCCAATTGTATCCTCAAGAGCATTACGAACAGGGGCTTACATTGGTCACAACAGCCATCAAGAGAAATTTGCCCGATTCTCTTCCTCCGCAGATAAAATCATTAAATTATTTGTGCAATATTATGGCCAAATTGGATTCCAACCGCCAAAATGCAGCCGAAGCCATCTTTTTGAATCATTTGGGGTACGTTTCTGAGGCCACAGCGGATAATATTTTTATTGTTAGAGAAAATACTTTAATCACACCGCCAATCTCAGACGGCGCTTTACCAGGCATCACGCGGGAAGTGGTTTTGGAATTGGCGAAAGAAAATGGAATTTCAAACCGCGAATGGCATATCCCACTGGCGGATTTGTATAGCGCGGATGAGTGCTTTGTAACCGGCACAGCTGCGAAAGTGGTGCCGGTCACCAAAATAGACGGCCGAGAAATTGGCAATGGAAAACCCGGAGTGATTACCCGGAAATTGATGGAAGTCTTTGTAGAAAAAACCAAGAAGGATGGAATATGCGTATACGAC